>NZ_JBFBAZ010000062.1:0-46067 GCF_040682475.1 Hamadaea sp. NPDC051192 | reverse complement strand
GGCTGTGCCCACGACGATCTCCACTGGCGCGCGTACGCCGGAGGTGGCCGCGACGGAGAGCCGGTTCAGGTACTCGGGATCCTCCAGACGGGACAGTCCTGGCTGGGCGCCGACCGCTTCGTAGAGCCGGTCCCGGGCGACGATCCCGGCGCGCCGATCCAGCTCCAGCACCAGGTACGCACGTACGGGGGTGGCGGCCCAGGCGACGACTCCGGCGAGTGCGACTCCGGCGATCGGCCCCAGCGCCGCACGCCCGGCGGCGATCGCGTCGAGCGTGTCGCGCAGCAGGACGGCCGACACGACCGGCAGCCCGGCCGAACCGATCAGGACCAGCACGATTCCGGCCAGCTGCGCCGGTCCGGCCGACCACACCAGGGCGGCCGCCGAGCGCAGGTTCACGCGACCCGGGCCGGGCGGGGCACCCCGGCCAGATCGTGACCGGACATCACGACCGTGCCGTCCGCCGCGATCAGGAACACCGCCGGATACGCGTCCACCCCGAACGTGCCCGTCAGCTCGTCACCCGTACGCGCGACGACGACATGCGCCAGACCGTCGAAGGCGGCGACCTCCTCGGCCACCTTCGCCGGATCCTCGTTGTCGTCGACCACCACGGCCAGCACCCGGCGTGGACCCGCCTCCCGGGCGTACGCGAGCACCTCCGGCAGCAGCTCCTGGCAGGGCGGACAGCTGGGGGACAGGAACGCGACCAGCCCGGTGTCGTCGAAGCGGCCGCTGAACGACGCGACGCGGTCGCCGGGTCGGCGTTGCTGCCGGTCGACCGGCCCCGTCGCCGCTCGCACTGTGGTGAGGACGCCTGGCGTACGCAGCCGCCGTGCCATGGCCAGGATCAGCAGCAGGTTGAGCAGGCTGAGCAGCCCGACCAGAACAAGTCCCGCGATCAGAAAGCCCACCCGCGGCACGCTAGGCGGCGGCGGTACAGGGGCGGATACATATGGCGTACATGCTCCGTGTGCGTGCTTGAATGGGACGATGGCAGAGCCAGAGCACCGGTCTCCAGCAGACAACGAGCGGTCGCTCGCGGACCGTGTGCCGCCGTCGCTCGTGTTCCGGTGGGCGGTCGCCGCCACCGCTGGCGCGTTCGCCGTCGCTGCCGTGGTGCTGGGGCTCTACACCGTCCGCAAGATCCTCGTGCTGGTGCTGATCGCGTTGTTCGTCGCGGTCAGCCTCGACCCGGCCGTGCGCTGGATGGTACGCAAGGGGCTGCGCCGCAGCTGGGCGGTCAGCATCGTGATCCTGGTCCTGATCGCGCTGTTCGGCCTGTTCGTCTGGTCGATCGTGCCGCCGGTCGTCGACCAGAGCGGAACCTTGCTGAAGAATCTGCCCAACTACGTGCAGACCTGGTCGGACAAGTCGAAGGCGATCAAGGAGGTCACCGATCGATACAACTTGACCGACCGGTTGACCTCGCTCGCGGGCGAGCTGCCCGGAAAGGTGGCCAACGGCGCGCTCGGCTTCGTCCAGGCGCTGTTCGGCACGGTGGCCGCCGGGCTGACCGTGCTCGTGCTGTCGATCTACTTCATGGCCGACATGCCCCGCCTCCAGCGCGGGATCGTGCGTCTGTTCCCAGTCGCGCATCGCAGGCACGGCGCGCACATCGTCACCGTCGTCGTGGACAAGGTCGGCGGCTACATGATCGGCAACATCGTCATCTCGCTGATCGCCGGCGTGGCCGCCTTCATCTGCCTGCAAGCCGTCGGCGTCCCGTACGCCGTCCCGCTGGCCGTCACGGTCGCCATCACCGACCTCATCCCGATGATCGGCGCGACCCTCGGCGCGGTGATCGGCGTCGGGGTGTCGCTGCTGACCGTCGGGATCTGGCCGCGCTCGATCATCGTGCTGATCTTCTTCATCGCGTACCAGCAGTTCGAGAACTATGTGATCCAGCCCCGGGTGATGCGCAACGCCGTCGACCTGTCGGCGGTGGCCGTGCTGGTCGTGGCGCTCATCGGCGGAGCCGTGCTCGGCCTGGTCGGCGCGCTCATGGCGATCCCGATCGCGGCCGCCGTCAAAGTCGTCCTGACCCCGATGGTCCCCGCCGACGACGTGGAAGATACCGGGGGCGGCGACGCCGACGACCCCGGGGACGCCGACGGGGAGCAGCCCGCGGCCGCCTAGCCGTTCCGCGTCACTGACCGATGCGGCCGTCGATGCGTTCGCGGAGCAGGTCGACGTGGCCCATGTGGCGGGCGTACTCCTCGACCATGCCGACCACGACGTCGCGCAGCGACAGCGAACCGCCGCCGCTGCCGTGCTTGTTATCAGGATCGTCGGCGACGATGTCGAGGCTCGGCGCCTCGGCGAGGAATCGGGTGGAGAACTCGACCTCCGCTCGCCAGGCCGCCCACGCCTCGGCGACGACCTGCGGGTCGGCGACCGCGCCGTCGAAGTCCCCGTCCCGGTTCGTTTCCGAGCAATACAGCTTGGGCACGTCCTGGCGGGCCATCAGCACGCGGAAGGTCGCGCGCTCGACCTCGGCCAGATGGCGTACGAGGCCCAGCAGCGACATCGTCGACGGTTCGACCGAGCGCCGGGCCATCTGCTCCGCGTCCAGGCCTTCGCACTTCATCTCCAGTGTGAGACGTTGGCAGCGCAGCGCTTCCGCGAGGGTGGCGCGTTCGTCGCCCATCGTGGGGCTGTGCTCGCGGGGATCGTCGTCGGAGGGGCGGCCGTCCTCGGTGAACATGTCGGCTCGCCGGGTTGTGGTGGTCATGTCGCCATCCTGGTCACGGCTTTGTGCGTATAACAAGGGAATTAACCGAGACGCAGCGCGGCATTGACCAGGCCGACGTGACTGAAGGCCTGGGGCGTGTTGCCGAGGTGGCGGCCCACGACGGGGTCGTACTCCTCGGCGAGGATGCCCAGGTCGTTGCGGAGCGTGAGCAGCCGTTCGAACAGGTCCACCGCCTCGCGGCCGCGGCCGATCCCGGACAGCGCCTCGGCGAGCCAGAACGTGCAGGCGATGAACGCGCCTTCGGAGCCGGGCAGGCCGTCCACGCCGCCGTCGGCGCGTGGGTCGTAGCGCAGCAGGAAGCCGTCGTGGCTCAGCTCGCGCTGCAGCGCCTCGACGGTGCCCGCGATCCGGGGGTCGTCCCAGGGCAGGAAGCCGACGCGGGGCAGGAGCAGCAGCGCGGCGTCCAGCCCGCGCGAGCCGTAGAACTGGGTGAACGTGTTGCGGTCGGCGTCGAAGCCGCGCTCGCAGACCTCGGCGTGCACGTCCTCGCGCGCGGCCCGCCAGCGGTCGGCGTCGCCGGGCAGCCCGAATTTCTCCACGGCCTGCACCGCGCGGTCGAAGCCGGTCCAGGCCATCACCTTCGAGTGCACGAAGTGCCGCCGGTCGCCCCGGACCTCCCAGAGCCCGTTGTCGGGCTCGTCCCAGTGGCTCTCGAGGTAGTCCAGCAACGCCCGCTGCAGGTCCCAGGCCTCGTCGGTCGCGCCCATGCCGACCGCGCGCGACTGGTGCAGCCCGTCGAGGACCTCGCCCCACACGTCGAGCTGGAACTGGCCGGAGGCCGCGTTGCCGACCCGGACGGGGGACGACTGCTCGTAGCCGGGCAGCCAGTCCAAGGTGTACTCGGTGAGCCGCCGCGTGCCGTCGATGCCGTACATGATCTGCAGATCGGCCGGGTCGCCGGCGGCCGCCCGCAGCAGCCACTCGCGCCAGGCCTTGGCCTCGGCCACGAAACCCGTGCCGAGCAACGCCTGCAGGGTGAACGTGGCGTCCCGCAGCCAGCAGTAGCGGTAGTCCCAGTTGCGGGGACCGCCGGGCTGCTCGGGCAGCGACGTCGTGGCCGCCGCCAGAATGCCGCCCGTGGGCGCGTAGGTGAGCGCCTTGAGCAGGATCAGCGACCGGCGTACCGGCTCCGGCCAGCGGCCCTCGTAGCGGAACCTGGTCATCCAGTCCGCCCAGAACTGCTCGGTGTCGGCCAGCGCCTGATCCGGGTCGACGTGCTTGGGCTTCGGCTCGTGCGACGGCCGATAGGTCAGCACGAACGGCACCCGCTGACCGGCCGACACCGTGAACTCGGCGTAGCTGGTGAACTCCTCGCCGTAGACCTCGATGGGGGTGCTCAGCCAGGCCGCGTCCGGTCCGGCGACCGCCGCCAGCTGGCCGCCGATGTGGCGTACCCAGGGCACGATGCGGCCGTAGTCGAACCGCAGCCGCAGCGCCATCCGCATCGGGACGCTGCCGCTGAGGCCTTCGACGACGCGCACGATGTCGGCGGCCTCACCCCGGGGCGGCATGAAGTCGACGACCCGGACGGTGCCCTGGGCGGACTCCCACTCCGACTCCAGGATCAACGAGTCGCCGCGGTAGCGCCGTCGCGTCGCCGGACCGCCATCGGCGGGCGCCAGCTGCCAGAACCCGGCCTCCGGACCGCCGAGCAGCGCGGCGAAGCACGCGGGAGCGTCGAACCGGGGCAGGCACAGCCAGTCGACCGAACCGTCGCGCCCGACGAGCGCGCCGGTGTGCAGGTCCCCGATGAGCCCGTAATCCTCGATACGCTGCGGCATGCTCCCCTGATCCCGGTTCTCCGGCCGGATGCCGCGGCATCCGGCATGTCCTAGTGTCACGGCCTATCATGCCGGACGCCTCGTGTCTGCATGTTTCGGGCATAAAGGGCAACGCAGGTTAGCGCGGCGGCGTGGCAGGGTAGCAGTCGACCGGACAGCCCCCCGGCGACTGGAAGGACCGCATGCCCGACTCGCCCGACCGCCCCCTCGTGGACCGGCGTCGCCTGCTGATCGACGGCCCGTTCGGCTCGGCGGACCTGGAGCCGATCCGGCGGCAGCTCGACGACGAATGCGCCCGTTGGGGCGTACCGCCGCGCACCCGGTCGGTGCTCGCCCTCGTCGCGACCGAACTCGTCGCGAACATCGTCGTGCACTGCGACGGCGACGGCCGCCTGCAGGTCGCGATGTACCGCGGGCGGCTGGTCTGTCAGGCGTTCGACCGGGGACCGGGCATTCCGCGCAGCCACCGGGCCGGCTGGCGGCCGCCCTCGCCGTCGGCTCCGAGCGGCCGCGGGCTGTGGCTCGCCCGCGTCTTCTCCGACCGGTTCGCGGTCGACTCCAGCCCGCTCGGCACGACCGTCACCGCCATGATCGAGGTACGCCCGCCCGGCCCGCCCGACGACCCGCTCGACGAGACCCTGGACGCGTACGACGACCGGTGAAACATTGATCAGACCACGTTAGGGTGAAGCGATGTTGAGCGTCGAGATCTCCGGCGATGCCGCCATCACCAGGGTCGCCCTGGCCGGCGAGCTCGACCTGGAATCGAAGGCGCTGCTCGCGCAGGCCGTGCGCGAAGCGCCCGCCGAGGTCGTGGAACTCGACCTGGCCGCACTGACCTACTGCGACTCAGCCGGCATCGGCGCGCTGGTCTCGGCGCAACGCCAAGCGGGCGAGGACGGCCGGGCCCTCTACGTCGTCAACGTACGCGGCATGGTCCAGACGATCCTGCAGGTGTCCGGCGTGCTCACCGAGCTGACCCGGCGCGCCTGAGTCAGACCTGCTCGACCGGGCACCACCAGGTCGTCCGTGTGCCCACCACGCCGACCTGCAACGCCGCTCCGCAGCGCGGACAGACGCCCCCGGCCCGCCGAGCGGGAAAGAACGACAGCGTATGCACACCGCCGTCGGCCAGGCTGTCGGCGACCGATTCGCGTACGCCGTCGTAGAGCCGGTCGACGTCGTCGTCGGTCAACTCGTCGACCGGCCGGGACGGGCGGATCCGGGCAGCCCACAGCGCCTGATCGGCCAGCAGATTGCCGACTCCGGCCAGCGCCTCCTGATCCAGCAGGCGGGCCTTGACCGCGATCGTCCCCCGGCTCATCGCCGACTGGAACTCCGGGCGGGTGACGACGGCGGCGTCCGGGCCGAGTTTCTCGACCGGCGGATCGAGGCGTACGCGGCCCAGCCGGCGCGGGTCGATCAGCGCCAGGTAACCGCCGTCGGCGAAGGTCAGCCGAAACCGGGCGAACCGCAGATCACCAGGTTTGCGACCGCGTTCCCAGTAGTCGCCGCCGTCCACCTCGGACCCCCGCCGGTCGGCGACCACGATCTTGCCCGACATCCCCAGATGGAAGCCCAGCAGTGGACCCGGCTTACGCGTACGCCCGACGCCCGTGGTCTCGCACCACATGCTCTTGCCGCGCCGATGGACCGCCGACAGCCGCCGGCCCAGCAACGCCGACCGGATCTCCCCCGGCGTATGCGGCCGGCACACGTAGGTGTCGGAGTCGTCGACCTCGGCGATCACCCGGCCGAGCGCGTACCGGTCGATGACCTGGCGGGCGGACTCGACCTCCGGCAATTCCGGCATGCCGACCAAACTAGTGGATGCCGCGCTGGTTCCGTGCTGGATCAGGGATCCAAGTCGAATCTTGACCCAAGATTCGACCCGGATCCCTGATCCAGCGCCAACGCCTAACCGGCGGACAACGTCAGTTGCGGCCGGGTTCGAACCGTCGTAGCGCGAACCGCGCCGCCACCAGCAACACCGCGATCTGCAGGACCAGCACCAGCACCGCGCGCCACCAGTTGAACGCGGTCGGGGCCCAGATCGCCTCCGGGAACGGGAACCCGACCAGGTTGGTCGTGGCGGCCCCGGCGGCGAACCCCCACCGGGACGGGTCGATCGTCGAGATGATCTCCAGCGCCTTCTGGCCGGTGATCTCGAACAGACCACCCGACAGAACCAGCTGGAACATGACGCTGACGACCAGGATCGGCGTCGTCTGCTCCGTCGTGCGTACCAACGCGCTGGCCAGCAGGCCGATCGAGGTCGACGCGACCGCGACCAGCGTGGCCGCCAGGGTGATCTCGATCATCGGATCGCCGAACACCAACGCCGCAGGAGGCTTGGGCCGGCCGAACATCGCCAGGTAGACGAAGATCGCGCACTGGATCGCGTCGATGACCAGGAAGACGACGACCTTCGACAGCAGGTAGGCGGTGGGGGACAGGCCGATCGCCCGTTCGCGGCGGTAGATCGACTGTTCGTTGACGATCTCCCGGATCGCGACCGCCACGCCCATGAACGCCGCGCCGATCACGAACACGACGATGAGCCGCTGCCCCTCCAGCGCGAACCCCTCCGGGTCCGCGCTCAGCCCCTTGTCACCCGGCACCGCCCGGCTCAGCACCGCCAGCGCCAACGGCAATCCCAGCAAGAACGCGGCGTACCCCCGGTCCGAGGCGATCACCGCCAGCATCCGCCAGCACAGCGTCACGAAAGCCCGCAGCGGCGCGCGCGGATGCCGCGCACGATCCTTCATGGACAGATCTTGTACGCCGGTAGGACTGGCCTGCGCCGGTTTGCTGGCATCGGCGAACCGGGTCGTCTCGGCCTCCGGCGCGCCCGCCTGCCGGGGCACCGGCGGATCGGCCACGACGGCGACGGGTTCCACTTCGGCGGGCTCGGCCTCGACGGGCTCCTCCACCGCGGCAGCGGCCACTGTCACCAGTTCCTTGCGCGCGTCGCCGACGCGGGCCAGTTCCTCCGCCACCTCACCGATGTAGCGGCGGTAGATCTCGGAGTTGCGGAACTCCTGCGCCCAGCGCCGCGGCTCGTTGGTGACCTTGTGGAAGACGTCGGCGTAGTCCTCGGCGCCGAAGAACGGCAGCACCTCGTCCGGCGGGCCGAAGAAGCCCATGTGGCCGCCCATGCACATGACCATGACGCGGTCGCAGATGTCCAGATGCAGCACGCTGTGCGTGACCACGACGACGGTACGCCCACGGTCGGCCAGCAGCCGCAGCTCCCGCATGACCTCCTTGTCCAGGGCCGGGTCCAGGCCCGAGGTCGGCTCGTCGAGGGCCAGCAGCGACGGCTCGGTCAGCAGCTCCAGCGCGACCGAGGTGCGCTTGCGCTGGCCGCCGGACAGCGTGTCGATGCGCTGCTTGGCCCGCTCGCTCAGGCCCAGCAGCTCCAGCACCTCGCCGACGCGCTCCTTGCGCTGCTTGCGCGGCACGTCGTCGGCGAACCGCAGGGAGGCGGAGAAGCGCAGCGCCCGCTGCACGGACAGCTGCCGGTGCAGCACGTCGTCCTGCGGCACCATGCCGATGCGGTGGCGCAGCTCGGAATAGTGCTCGTACAGGTCACGCCCGTCGTAGAGCAGCCCGCCGCGCGACGGCTTCTGGAAGCCGGTCATCGCCTTGACCAGAGTGGACTTGCCGCAGCCGCTCGGCCCGATGATGCCGAGCAGAGTGCCCTGCTGCAACGCGAAGCTGACATCGTCCAGCAATGTCGCCTTGCCGACATCCACCGTGATGTCGTCCGCCACGAAGGAGGTCGGTCCCTGGTCGTCGTGCTGGTACAGCCGGGACCCGTCGTACAGGAACTCGTGCCGGCCGACGGTGAACCGGTCGCCCGGCTTGAGATCGCCCTTCTGCACGCGCCGTCCATTGTGGTGGACACCGTTGGTGCTCCCCAGGTCCACCAGCTGATGACCAGCGCCGACGCGTCTGATCTCCGCGTGCGAGCCGGAGACCCACAGGTCCGGCAGCACGATGTCGTTACCCGGATCGCGACCGATCCGGATTCTGCCCTTGTCGTCTAGCACTGCCACCGGTGTGAGGGCGTCGGTGCCGTCCTGGCCGCTCGAAGTCACCGGCCTATCATGCCGAAGCCGTCAAGTCGGCGTGCTGCCCGGTCGGTCCGGCTCGACGCGGCGTCAGCCGCAAGGACCGGGCTCGACCGGAACAATAGGCACAGTCGGTCGGCTCGAAGCGGCGTCGGGGCTCGACCGGAACGGTGTGCGCGACCGGCCCGGCTCCCCGCGGCGTGGCACGCCGTGAGAACCGGGCTCGATCGGAGATGGACGACTCCGTCAGGCGTCGCGCCGCGTCCGCGTACGCAGGAAGAAGCCGATCAGGACCGCCGCGATCAGGCACAAGGCGGCGTTGACCGCGATGGCGGTCGTGACCGCGCCCAGCATCGCGCCGGAACCGGTGCGACTGCCCAGCGAACCGGCGACGACCGCGGACATGACCGGGATGCCGAGCGTGATGCCGACCTGCTGGCTCATCGTCGTCAGACCGGTGGCCAGACCCTGCTCGGCGTTCGGCAGTCCGGACGTGGCGGTGACCATGAAGCCGACGATGGCGACCAGGTTGGCGACGCCGCCGAGGAAGGTCGCCGGCAGCAGCAGGCCGATCCAGCTGGGCTCCGAACCCAGGAACACCAGCGGGATCGTGGCGGCGGCCTGCACCAGCAACGCGGCCACGATGCCGGTCTTGGCGCCGACCCGGCCGATGATCCGCGGGCCGAGCAGTCCGCCGGTGACGGTGCCCGCGCCGAGCACCGAGAACGCCAGCCCGGCGGCCAGCGGCGAGTAGCCGAGCACATCCTGCAGGTACAGGGTCAGCAGGAAGACCAGCGACGTCTCGGTGGCGAAGGCCAGCAGCCCGGCGACGTTGCCCCAGGCCACTGTCGGCCGCCGCAGCACCGCGACCGGCACGAGCGGCTGGCGGTGCCGGCGTTCGATCGCCCAGAACGCGGCCAGCAAGGCGACCGCGGCCGCGAGCGAGCCGACCACCTGCGGATCACCCCAGGACGTCTGCCCGGCGGTGGTCAACCCGTACACCAAGGCCAGCAGTCCGAGCGTGACCGTCACCGCGCCGGACAAGTCGAGCGACGGCCGCACCGCCGGGCGGCTCTCCGGCAGGACGCGCAGGGCGATCGGCAGCACCACGACGGCCACGACCACGTTGATGAAGAACGCCCACCGCCAGCTGAGCAGGTCGGTCACGACCCCGCCGAGGATCGCGCCGGTGGTGAACCCGGCGGCGGTGAGCGCGCCGTTGAGACCCAGCGCCTTGTCCCGGCGCGGCCCTTCGCCGAACGACGTCGTCAGCAGCGACAACGCGGCCGGGGTGACGGCGGCGGTCGCCAGGCCCTGCAACGCCCGCGCTGTCAGCAGTACGCCCGGCGTGGTGGCCAGCCCCCCGGCCAGCGACGAGAGGCCCAGCAGCGCCATCCCGCCCAGGAACAGCCGACGCCGCCCGAACAGGTCGGCGATGCGCCCGAACAGCAGCGTGAACCCGGCGGCGCACAGTGCGAAGGCGGTCGCGATCCACTGCAAGGCGTGCAGCGGCAGGCCGACGTCCGCGCCGATCACCGGCAGCGCGACGTTGAGGATCGAGAAGTCGACGGCGAGGGTGAATCCGGCCGTCAGCAGGACGAGCAGGGTGAGCCGGTCTCGCCGGCCCAGCGCCGCCGTGCCGGTCTGCGCGGCCGGGGCCGCCGTGTCCGCTTGCGCGGCTGGGGCCGCGGTGTCCGCTGGCACGGCCGGGGCCGTCGTGTGGATCTGGTCGATGACCGCCATGGCGATCGTGTCCTTCCGCAGTGATGATCGGGATGCGCTTCACTCTGCGGCGGACCAAAGAGCCCGTGCCAGACCGCGGTCTGGCTGGTCAGCGGCTGCCTATCACTGACAGGGACAGGCAGCGCCCGCCATCGCGAGGCACACTGTGATCATGAGCAGCGAAACGACCGGCACCGACCTCGGCGAGTTCCTCCGCAGCCGCCGCGCCCGGCTGTCCCCGCAGGACGTCGGCCTGGCCTCGTACGGCGCTCGCCGGGTGCCGGGCCTGCGCCGCGAGGAACTCGCCCAGCTCGCCGGGGTCAGCCTCACCTACTACACGCGGCTGGAGCAGGGGCAGAGCGCCAACGCCTCGGAGTCGGTGATCGACGCGATCGGCCGGGCGCTCAACCTGTCCGACGACGAACGCGCTCACCTGCACAATCTGGCCCGCCCGCGGCCCGGCCGGCGTCCCCGGCCGCCGCGCCCGCAGACCGCCCGGTCTGGCGTACGCCAGTTGGTGGCCGCGATGACCGGCGTCCCGGCCGTCGTCATGGACCGGCGCAGCGACGTGCTCGCCTGGAACCGGCTCGGCCATCTGCTGCTGGCCGGGCACTACGACTTCGACGCGCCCGACCGGATCGCCGATCGGCCCAACCTGACCCGCATGCTGTTCTGCGACCCGCACACCGCCGACCTCTATCCACGATGGAAGGAGGAGGCCGCCCGCGCGGTCGCCTCGCTGCGGCTGGTCACCGGCACCTATCCCGACGACCGGGAGCTGGCCGAACTGGTCGGCGAGCTGTCGGTGAAGAGCCGGGAATTCGCCGGGCTGTGGTCCCGGCAGT
Source organism: Hamadaea sp. NPDC051192 (assembly GCF_040682475.1). Classification (NCBI taxonomy): domain Bacteria; kingdom Bacillati; phylum Actinomycetota; class Actinomycetes; order Micromonosporales; family Micromonosporaceae; genus Hamadaea; species Hamadaea sp. NPDC051192. The sequence goes on along the minus strand of NZ_JBFBAZ010000062.1, from coordinate 34,888 downwards.
CGGTGCAGAACTGCATGACCGGCACCAAGCAGTTCCGGCATCCCGAGGTCGGCCCGCTCGAGCTGGACTTCGAACTGCTGCACCTGCCCGACGGCAACGGCAGCCGCATCATCACCTACACCGCCGCCCCCGGTACGCCGTCGGACGCCGCACTGCGCCTGCTGGCGGCCACGGCGCCCGCTCAGCCCGCCCCGGGTTCCCAGAGCCCGTCGGTGTCCCCGGCGTCGACCCGGTCCCGGTAGACGTCGATCTTGTGATCGATGGCGGCGAGGTTCTGCCGCAGCTCGTCCAGCTGAGCGGCGACCTCGGCGCGGTGCGACTCCAGCAGCGCCAGCCGTTCCTTCTCGTTGCCCCGCCCGGCGGCCACGAGCTCGGCGTACCGGCGGATGGTGCGGATGGGCATGCCGGTGGCGCGCAACCGGGTGCAGATCGTGATCCAGTCCAGGTCGATCTGCTGGTAGCGCCGCCGCCCGGTGGCGGTTCGCCCGACCGTGACGACCAGCCCGGCGCGTTCGTAGTACCGCAGCGTGTGCACGCTGACCCCGGTACGCCGCGCCGCCTCGGCGATGGTCAGGCCCTTGACTTCGAGCACGCTCGCAATTCTAGCCTCGTGATCATGACAACCACCCTGATCACGGGCGGGACCAAGGGCCTCGGCCACGAGACCGCCCGCCGCCTGAAGGACGCCGGCCACACCGTCTACATCGGAAGCCGCGACGCCGCGCGCGGTGACCTGACGGCTCGGCGGCTCGGCGTACGCGCCGTCCAGCTCGACGTCACCGACGACGCCTCCGTCGCGGCCGCCGCCCAGCGCATCGCCGCCGACGGGGGACTGGACGTGCTGGTCAACAACGCCGGAACCCAGGTCGAGATGCACGACGGCGGCATCGTCGGCGCGGACGGCCTCACCGCCGAGATGATGCGCCAGACGTTCGAGACCAACGTCTTCGGCCCGGTACGCGTCCTGCACGCGTTCCTGCCGCTGCTGCTGCGTTCGGCCGCCCCCGTCGTCGTCAACGTCAGCAGCGGCCTGGCCTCGTTGACCCGCGTCACCGCGCCCGGCACTCCGGCGTACGCCTATCCCGGGGTGGCGTATCCGGCGTCGAAGACCGCCCTGAACATGGTCACCGTGCAGTACGCCAAGGCGTACCCGGGGATCCGGATCAACGCCGTCGAACCGGGCTTCACCAAGACCGACCTCAACGGCAACACCGGCCATCAGACGGTGGCGCAGGGCGCCGAGATCATCGTGCGGATGGCCTGCCTGGGACCGGACGGCCCCACCGGCGGCTACGTCGACGTCAACGGCACCCTGCCCTGGTGAACCGGCACGGTGACGGAACGGGCCGCGATCGCCTTCGCCACGCGCTCGGCGTCGCGGCCCGCGCCCTGGACCATGCCGGAGGAGAACGCGTACTGGAAGTGCAGGCCGGTGAAATAGAGCCCGGGGACCTCCGGCACGACGCCACGCTCGTGCCGGGGTTCGTCGCCGTCGAGCACCGGCAGGTTCACCCACGAGAAGCCCGGCTCGTAGCCGGTGCACCACACGACGTTGTCGGCGGCGATCACCTGTCCGTCGGCGAGCACGGGCAGGCCGTCCTGCACGCCGGTCATCTTCGGCGCCCGGATCACCTCGGCCGCCGCCAGCTCGGACGGCCGGGTCCTGATCAGCGGCCCGCCGCCGGCGCGGGCGGCGGCCCGAGCCTTGCGGCCGATCGGCGTCGCCACCGTCAGCAGCCGGTGGAAGACCAGCCGGAGCACGATCCGGCTCAGCAGCAGCCGGCTCGGCAGCCCGGCGATCCGGAACGGCAGGTGCCCGGTGTCGCGGCCGGCGAGCACGACCTCGTGCGTACGCGCGAGTTCGATCCCGATCTCGGCGCCGGAGTTGCCCGCCCCGACGACCAGGACGGTGCCGGGCTGGAGCTGCCCCGGGTTGCGGTACGCGATCGAGTGCAGCTGGGTGATGCCCGGATGCAGCTCGGCGGCGTACGCGGGCAGCTTCGGCCGCTGCTGGTTGCCCATGGCGACGACGACGTTGTCGGCGGCGAACTGGCGTGCGCCCGCGTCGACGAGGAAGCCGTCGCCGTTACGCGACAAAGCGTCGACCCGTACGCCGGTCTGCACGTCCAGCTGGAATCGTTCGGCGTACGCCTGAAGGTAGTCGGCCATCTGATCCTTGGTCGGGAAGGCGAATCCGGGGCCAGGGAAGGCCATGCCCGGCAGCCCGTCGTAGCGGGCCGGGGTGAACAGCCGCAGTGAGTCCCAGCGCCGCCGCCAGACTTCGCCGACCTCGTCGTGCTCGTCCAGGATGAGGCACGATCGGCCCAGTTTCCGCAGGTGGTAACCGGTAGCCAGACCCGCCTGGCCGGCTCCGATGATCAGCGTCTCGACATGGTTCGTACTCATGCCTCGACGCTATGAGCGACCCCGGTACGCGCGCTTCGGCAGAATCCCGCACTCACTGCGGGAATCGTATGGGGGATTTCCCGCACCCTATGGGTCGATCAACCGCTGCTGGAAGGCGTACGCCGTGGCAGCCGCCCGCGACGACACGCCGATCTTGGTGAAGACGTTGCTGAGGTGCCGTTCGACCGTCTTCTCGGACAACGACAGCTCCCGGGCGATGGCGCTGTTGGTCCGCCCGGTCGCCACCAGCCGCAGCACCTGCAGCTCACGGGCGGTCAAGCCGTGCGACGGCGGGACGGGGACCCGCCCGAGGCCGGCCACCCGCGCCCGGTCCGGGCGTGCGCCGAGCTGGGCGAAGACCGCGTCCGCCGCCGCCAGTTCCAGGGCGGCCGTGTCCTCGTCGCCCAACGCCCGGCAGGCCAGCGCGATCAGGACCCGCGCGCGGGCCCCCTCGTAGGGCACGTCGAGGTCGCGCCAGAGCCGGGCGGCCGAGCGCAGCTCGGAGAGCGCGGCCGCCGGGTTCTCCTCGGCGAGCAGCACCGCTCCGCGCGCGTGATGGGCCTGGGCGCGCAGCGCCGGAGCCGCGAACTGATCAGCGATCGCCGCCAGCTCGGTCGCCGCCGCCACGGCGCTCGCCACGTCGTCGGCGGCCAGTTCGACCTCGACCTGGGCCGGCAGCAGGCGTATGCGGCGCAGGCGGTCCGTGGTCTCGCCGAGGGCCCGCCGCAGCGCCGACCGTGCGGCGGCCGGGTCGCCCTGGGCGAGCCGCAGCAACGCCAGCCCCGGGCACAGCTCGTGGCCCCATTCACCGGCCGCCCGGTACGCCTGCTCGGCCGCCGCGTAGTTGCCCCACCGGCGCAGCACCTCCGCCTGCTGATAGCGCGCGCCGCCGCTGGAGGCCACCTCGGGCGACCGGGACAGGCGATCACAGGCGCGCTCGGCCTCCTCGACCGCCCCTGGCCAGTCGCCGTGCAGCTGGCGCAGCTCCGCGCGGTGCACCAGGCATCGTCCGGAGAACACGATCAGGTTGTGCTGCTGGTCCAGCCAGCCGGTCAGCGCGTCGGTCCACTCCTGCGCCCGGCGGATCTCGGCCATCTCGCTGAAGATCGAGATGACGACGCAGTAGACGGTCCCGGCGGCGATCGGCGAGATCTCGCGGCTCACGACGGCGAGCATCGCCTCGTCGAGGACCGGCACCGCCTCCGCCGCCTGGCCGAGTTTGACCAGGGCGCCGCCGCACTGGGTCAGCGCCAGACCGTGCACGTCCGGATCACCCGTGCGGCGGCCGATCTCCATCGCCTGCCGGGCGAAGGCAGCCCCCTGCTCGAAGTCACCCGCCGTGTTGCTGCGGAAGGCGTACGCCGCCAGCACCAGCCCACGTTCGGCACAGTCGGCCGGCTCGGCGGCCAGTAGCGACTCGGCTCGCGCCAGCCAGCCGCTCGCCTGGCCGATCTCACGCTGGTTGCCCAGCGCGAACGACGCCCAGAACGCGGCGCGGGCCGCCTGGCGCGGGTGCTGCTCCCGGACTTCCCACTCGTACGCCTGCCGCAGCGCGTCCACGCAGACGGGCAGCTCACCCCGCAGGTACGCGGCCGTGGCGAGCAGGGACAGGTCGTCGGGGCGCAGCGGACCCGCTTCGGCGGCCCGGGACAGCAGCGCGTAGCAGTCGGCCCAGGCATGCTCCTGTGCGGCAGTCCGGCCCGCGGCGAGGTCGGGGCTCGGATCGGCCTGCTCGATCGCCGCCACGCAGCCTCCACACCCGACGCCGGAAAAGAGTCCTCGCAGCTGAAGGATACGTCCGGCGGCCGCCGTGCGGAGGCTGCGACGGCCGCCGGAGGTGCTATTCGGCGACCGGCGGCACCGTGATCTCGCGCTTGAGGATCTTGCCCGTCGCCGTCTTCGGCAGCTCGTCGACGATCCAGACATGCCGCGGATACTTGTACGCAGCCAGCTGCCCCTTGACGTGTTCGCGCAGCTCGTCCGGGGTGGCCGTGGCGCCTGGCCGCAGCACGACGACCGCCACGACCTCTTCGCCGTGCGTACGGTGCGGCATGCCCAGCACCGCCGCCTCGGCGACGGCCGGATGCTCGTAGAGGACTTCCTCGACCTCCCGGGGGTAGACGTTGAAGCCACCCCGGATGACCATGTCCTTGGCCCGGTCGACGATCGAGTAGTAGCCGTCGGCGTCGCGGCGGCCCAGGTCGCCGGAGAGGAACCAGCCGTCCACGATGGCCTCGGCGGTCTCCTCCGGACGCTGCCAGTAGCCCTTCATGATGTTGTGGCCGCGGATGGCGATCTCGCCGACCTCCCCGTCGCCGAGGTCATGGCGTACGCCGTCCTCCCCGGGCGGGCCGACCACCTTCATCTCGACCCCGGCGATCGGGGTGCCGATCGTGCCGGCCTTGCGGGGCCGGTCCGGGTGGTTGAAGCAGGCCACCGGCGAGGTCTCCGACAGGCCGTAGCCCTCCAGGATCGCCACGCCGAACCGGGCCTCGAACCGGTGCAGCAGCTCGACCGGCAGCGCCGCCCCGCCGGAGACGCAGATCCGCAGGTCCGGCAGCTCGACGCCGCTGTCCGCGGCGGCCTGCAACAGCGCGCCGTACATGGTCGGCACGCCCGCGAAGACGGTGGCGTGCTCGGTCGCGAGCAGACCCAGCGCGGCCTTCGGTTCGAACCGGGCGATGAGCACCAGGGTCGCGCCGACGGCCACGGCCGTGTTGAGCGCGACGGTCTGGCCGAACGAGTGGAACAGCGGCAGCCCGCCGAAAACGACGTCGGCAGGGCCGAGGCCGAGCAGCGTACGCGCGGTGACGTCGACGTTGCGGCTCAGGTTGTCGTGGGTCAGCTCGGCGCCCTTGGGCCGCCCCGTCGTCCCCGAGGTGTACAGGATGACGGCCGTGTCGTCCCCGGCGCGCTCGGCGACCTCCGCCACCGGGTCGTAGGTGGACAGTTCGCGGGCGAACCGCTCCGGCTCGATGATCAGGCTGACGCTGTCGGCCCGGTGCGCGCCCTGGGCCGCCTCGTCGGCGAAGGTGTGCCAGGTGAACATCCCGGAAGCGCCCGAGTCATCGAGGTAGTAGTCGATCTCGCGGGCCTTGAGCAGCGGGTTCATCGGCACGACGACCGCGCCGGCGCGCAGGATGCCGTAGTACAGCACCGCGAACTCGGGCACGTTCGGCAGCATCAGGCCGACCCGGTCGCCCGGCTGGACGCCGGTGAGGCGCAGGTAGCCGGCGACCCGGGCGGCGGCGTCGTCCAGCTCGGCGAAGGTGAGCGTGCGGTCGGCGAGCTTCACGGCGATCTGGTCGGGGACCTTCGCGGCCGACGCGGTCAGGTTCTCGGCGAGGTTGGTCATGCGGGCTCCTCCTTCACTCGCCGCCGGTGATCGCGCGCGCGATCGTCTCGGCCGGCTTCGGATCGGTCAGGATCGTGTAGTGGTTGCAGTCGGGGATCAGCTGCGACGTCAGCGAGGTCGCCGCCGTCCAATGATCGACCACCGGCTGGGGGAGCAGTCCCGGTTCCTGGCCGAACATGCCGCGCGGCGCGTACAGCAGGGTCGCCGGGATCGTCAGGGCGGCCAGGTCGTCGCCGAACGACGCCGCGTGCACCACCAGGTCGCGGCCGTCGGTGTAGACCGCCTCCGGGTTGACCCGCGAGCGGATCGCGCCGGGCTCGCCCACGGCGTCATAGCGCACGTACGCGGTCAGGTCGTCGTTCCAGGCCGCGCTGAGCGCCGGGTGCTGCTGGAAGAACTCGAGGTACGCCTGCTCGGACGGGTACGTCGTCTTCAGCCGGGCGATGGCCGGCCCGACGGTCGCCTCCAGCACGGCGTCCGGGTCGACGCCCACCGGGACCGGCAACGGCAGCCCGCCGTCGACCAGCACCAATCTGGTGAACAGCTCTGGGGTGCGCACCGCCGCCCGGAGCGCCGCGTACGCGCCCAGCGATTGACCGGCCAGCACCATCGGCGTACCGAAATGGGAAGCGACGACGGCCAGATCCGCCGCGTGCTGGTCGATGCCGAACGGACCGGGGGCGTGGTCGCTGCCCCCGCGGCCCCGCAGGTCGACCGCGAGCAGGCTCCAGCCGGCGGGCAGCGCGCGGGCGACCGCGGCGAACGACATGGCCGAAGCGGTGATGCCGTGCGCGGCCACGACGACGTTGTCGCCGCCGCCGAAGCGCAGTACGCGCAACGCCCCGGCCGAGCCGGGCAGTGCGATGTCGAGAGGCTGCATATCAGCGTTCCTTTTCTGCAGGAGTGGAGTCTGCCGGGGAGGCGTCTGCGGAGGTCGCGCCGACGACGCGCAGCGCGAAGTCGGCGTAGGACTGGGCGATCTGTTCGCGGCGGTACGGCTGATCCGGCCCGAACCAGCTGGCCACCCGGACGCCCATGGCGCTGACAGCCGCCGTGGCCAGGTACGCGTCGGGCACCTGGAACACCCCGGCGTCGATGCCGCGCTGGACGACGCCGAGGGCGAGCTGCTGGGTCTGTTCGCGTAGCGCCAGCGACGGGGCGGCCTGCGCGGGGGACAGCGCGTGCAGCTCGGCGTTGGCCACCAGGGCCAGCAGCGGAAAGTCGGTGTGCACGTAGACGTGCGCGGTCACGAGTGCGCGCAGTTGCTCGGCCGGTCCGGCCGGGGCGTCGAGGACGGCCTGCTGGAGACGCTCGTGCATGGCCTGGTGGCCGAGCAGCACCAGCTCGGCCAGGATGTGCTCCTTGGACGGGTAGTGCGCGTAGAGCGTCGCCGAGTTGATCCCGGCGGCCGACCCGAGGTCGCGGATCGACGTGCCGTGGAAGCCCAGCTCGGCGAACAGCTGCAGGCCGCCCAGCAGGATGCGGCCGCGCGTGCCGCCGGGCGTCACGCCCTCGGGCAGCTCGACCTTGACGGCGCTGAGCCGACGCGGCTCCCAGCGCGGGGTGGTGGCCATCTCTGCGCTCCCAAACTCCGTACCGATCGATTGGTTGACATCTTGCCAAACCTGGGGCCATAGTGCTGCCAACCAATCGATTGGTAGATGGTAATCGAGAGGAAGGCGCCCATGTCAACCCCGTCCCTGGCCGCGCCCACCCGGTCCCGGCTCAGCTCCCGCACCCTCCGCCTGACCCTTGCCCTGCTGCTGAGCCTGCTCGGCGTCGTGGTCGTGTCCCCGGCCGCGCACGCGGCGAGCGGCTCCTACTTCGCCGGCGCGTACGTCAGCTTGTTCGGCTCTCGCGACTACCACGGCTACGTGCCGTCGGCGTACCGGGCGGGCACTCCCATGCCGCTGCTGGTCGCGCTGCACGGCTGCACCGAGAACGACGTCGGCTTCGACCTGCTGTCCGGCTGGAGCGCCGAAGCCGAACGACGCGGCTTCATCGTGGTGTTCCCCGACCAGAACAACCTGGCCAACCCGGCCGGCTGCTGGAACTGGACGCTGCCCACCAACCAGCATCGTGGCTGGGGCGAACCGGCCATCATCGCCGGGATCACCAACCGGATGAAGTCGGCCTACACCGTCGACCCCAAGCGGATCTTCGTCACCGGTGTCTCGGCGGGCGGCGTGATGGCCAACATCATGGCCGTCACCTATCCCGACTTGTACGCCTCCGCGGCGATCCTCGCCGGCTGCGAATACGAGTGCGACATCCTGCAACTGCGTACGCCGGAACAGGCCGGTCTCGACGCGCTGGCCGAGATGGGCAGCCGGGCCCGGCCGGTACCCGTCGTCATCTGGCAGGGCACGGCCGACATCGTCGTCCCGCCGTCGACGGCGTACCGGATCGCCGGGCAGTGGACCACCGTGGGACACACCGACAACGTGGCCGACGCCGTCCAGTACGCCCAGGTGCCCGGCGGCCGCACCTACACGCATCTGACCTACCGCACCGCGTCCGGCCAGTCCCTCGTCGAGCAGTACATGATCGACGGCGCCGGGCACGCGTACCCGGGCGGATGCGCGTGCAGCCTCTACGGCGACCCCGCCGGACCAGACGCCACCGGGATCAGCTGGGACTTCTTCCTGGCCCACCCCAAGCCCTGACGATCACCCGTCGGCCGGACACCGATCGGCGGCGGCCCGGCTCACCCGGTCGGGCCGCCGCCACACCGCACGGCTGGTTCGCGGCGTCCGATGTGTAAACAATGTGGCCAGTGCGGGTGACCGTGTCCGGCTGACCGCCGGACGCGCTCCCACCCACCGCCGACGAGGAGAACCCGGACGGCGAGCCGATCGAGCCGATTCCATGCCGGACAGTGGCGGCCACCGCTGTTAGAAACCGGTCATGGACGGCTTTCGTGACCCGGTCCGCATCGACACCGGTAACCAGCGGATCGACGCCATGGACTTCTTGCGGCACCCTGACCTGGGTGAACTGCTCGCAGTGCTCGGTCCGTCGCAGGGCATCCGGCTCTACAGCCCGGACGGGCGGCAGGCCGGGATCCTCGGCGCGGACGGCGCGGACGCCTTCTATGACCTGGCCCATGTGCCCCGGCACGGGGACTGGCCGCTCATCGCCGCGGTCGGCGGCGGCGGGACCGTGTCGGTCTTCGACCCGCTGACCGGCGACCGGGTCCAGCTGCCCGTGCCGGGCCAGGCGCGGCTGCACTCCGTCGACGCGCTGCTCGGCAAGGACGGCCCGATCATCGCCGCCGGGAGCACCTCGGGACAGCTCTACCTCTGGCACCTCGGGCTCGACGGCCAGTGGACGGTCAGCAAACCCCTCTCGCATCCGCGTCCGGTGCGGGCGATCAAGGTCCTGCGTCAAGAGGGCCGACTGGCGGTCGCCCACGGCGGCGGCATCACCGTCTGGGACCTGCATGATCCGGCCCAGCTCGAACACTCGCTGTTCGGCGAGGGCGAGGACAAGCAGCTCGCCGTCATCTACGACGGCCACCTGCGTCCCCGCATCGCCAGCGCGTCCCAGCGCGGCATCCAGCTGTGGGACCCGTCCACCGAAACCGGCTCCGCCGAACCGCCGGCGCCCGGCGCGGCCGGGCCGGACGACCGCCGGGTCCGAGCGGGCCGCCAGCTCGGCCGCCGGTTCGCGATCCGGCAGACGAACGCGGCCATCACCGCCGTGGTCGGCCCCGACGGGGAGGCGGCGCTGGCCACCACCGACGGCCGTAATGTCGTCATCTGGGACCCGGCCGCCGCGCAGCCCAGCGCCGAACTGCCCGGACAACGCGGGTCCATCACCACGCTGGCCAAGATGCTGGCGCGGGACGGCTCGATGATGCTCGCGGCGGGGGACGACGAAGGCGAGATCGTCATCTGGCGGCAGGACCCCGTCAGCTTCACCGCCCGCGAATGGCTGCAAGGCAACTGGGTCAACGCCATCATTCCGACCAAGGGCGAGCAGACCCCGGGCGGCGCCCGGCCGCGCGTGGCGGTGGCCTCCGACGACGGCAAGGTCGGCCTATGGCTGCTGTCGTCCCAGGACTCCGATCCCTCGTTCACGCTGTGGCACCGCACCAACGGGCACACGACCCAGGTACAGGCCATCGCCGAGGCCGGGCCCTACGAGTTCGTCTCCGGTGACGAGGACGGCTTCCTGCGCTACTTCTCCGTCGAGGAAGGCAAGCCCGCGCCGACGGAGGACACCGTGCTGCCCGTGCCCAGCGGACTCGGCCGCATCCGCGCCATGACGCAGTTCGACCACCAAGGCGTACGCCACGTCGTCGCGGCCGGCGACGGCGGCGAGCCGACCATCTGGCAGGTGCCGTCCGGTGTGCTCACCAAGGTCGCGACGTTGACCGGGGCCACCGAGGCGCTCGTGCGGTCCGCCGTCATGGTGCACGCACCCGGCCAGCCCGGTACCCCACCGGACGCCTCGCCGCTGCTGGCGCTCAGCCACTCCGACCGCCGCGTCAGCCTGTGGAACCTCAGCCAGCTGCCCGAGCCGAGGAAGCTCGGCGAGCTGCCCCTGCCCGTCCAGGCCCGAGCATTGACCGCGCTGCCGTCGCCGGACGGCGTCATCCTCGTCGCGGGCTGCGACGACGGCACCATCCACTACTGGAGGACGACGACCCGCCGTAACGGCGTGGCCGCCGCGTTGTCGCCCGGCCAATGGGTCCACCGGGTCCTGCCCGGCGACAGCCGCCCGCACAACGGGCCGATCGCCGCCCTCGCCGCGATCCCGCCGACCGGGCAGGACAACGAGACCTGGCTGCTGGCCAGCGGCGGCGCCGATCACCGCATCCGGCTCTGGAACCTGGGCGGCGACAAGGTCGCCCTCTCCGACGTCCCGGCCCACACCAACTGGGTACGCACCCTGCAGGCGCTGCCTGGCGGCGAACTGGTCAGCGGCGGCGACGACGGGTTCATCCGGCTCTGGAGCATCGACGACAGTGAGCTGATTCCGACCCGCAACAATCTGCTGATCCGGGGGTTCGCCGACCGGCCCGCCGAGGCCGACCTGCTGGACCGCACCGACATGGTCGCCGTGCTCGCCGACCTGTTGCAGCCCAACGTCAAACCGAGCGGCGCCCACGACACCCACGGACCTCAGGTCGTCACGATCGAAGGCAACTGGGGGTCGGGGAAGACCTCGTTCATGCGGCTGCTGCGGGAACAGCTCGAAGCCGGCCCGCCACCGGGTCAGCCGCCTGCGGCGGACACTGTGGAGGAACCCGTGGCCGCCGCCCAGCGGCAGCGGCCAGAGGTCCCGCAGCGCGACGGGGACGCCCCGAAGGCCGAGCGCGAGATGTCGCCGTGGGAGGCGTACCGGATTCTGCGGGCCGAACCCGCGCCGTTGCCCGCCGACCGGCCGGACCGCCAGATCGGGGAGCGGACCGAGCGCCGCAATCCCACCAAGACCGTCACCGCCTGGTTCAACCCGTGGATCTCGCAGTCGGCCAACCAGGTGTGGTCGGGCCTCGTCTGGGAGATCGTCGCGGTCGCCGGGCCCCTGCTGGCCGAGGGCCGCCAAGCTCAGCAGGCGTACTGGCTGCGGCACAACCTCGACCGCGTCGACCAGTCGGCGCTGCGTACGCGGCTGGTCACCGCCATCCTGCGACCCGCCGCGCTGCTGCTGACCGCGTACCTGCTGCCGGTGTTGTCGATGGCGACCATCGCCCGGCTCAACGGGACGCCGATCAAACCCGCCTACCAGGCCGCGATCCTGATCGTCTTCGGGCTGTTCGTGCTGATCGGCCTCGGCACGGTCGGCTGGCGCGCGAGATACGGGCGAGCGTCGGCGTACCTGCCCGCCCAGCTGCTGGACAGCCCGGTCCCACGGACCGCTGTCGGCGTCGACCGGCTGGCCACCGACCTCACCTATCCGACCGAGGCCGGCGAACTCTACTGGGCGCAACGCGACGTCCAGCACCTGTCGGCCCACCTCGCCTCCCGCGACTATCAGCTCGTGGTCTTCATCGACGACCTCGACCGGTGCAACGGCCGGCTCACCGCCGAGATCTTCGAAGCCGTCAGCGGCTTCCTCGCCACCCGCGACCCCGGCCCCTGGGGCGTGCCGAAGTTCGTCCTCGGCCTCGACCCCGTCCTGGTCGCCCGCGATCTGGCGGCGCTCAAACAAGAACAGAACCACGGAGTCGGGCCGGGCCGGCTGGGGTCGATGGAAGGGGACGCCGGCTGGGGAATGCTCTACAAGATCTCCCAGCTGCCGGTCGTCCTGCCGATCACCCGGGACTTCCACGTCTTCCGGTTGCTACGGCGGCACACCCCGCCGGTCGCGCCGAGCGCCCAGACCCCACAGCCGGCGAGCGACGTCGTCGTCGGACGTACCAGCGGCGAGAGCACCGACGGTGCGGTGGGCGTACCAGTGAAAGAGCTGTTGCCCGCGTCGCGGCCGGCGACCCTCCCGGCCCGCGCCCAGCAGGCCCGCGACCGGTTCCTGGAGGGCGACCCGGCGATCCAGACACACCTGCAGGAACTGATGCGCCTGCGCCCGCGCCAGACGATGCGGGAGACCAAACGCCTGCTCACGCTGTGGGGCTTCTATGTACGCGTGCTGCAGAGGCGACTCGGCAGCGAGGCGCTGGCGACCACCCAGGCGGCCTGCGACGTGATGACCCTGGCCGAGATCGTCGCGCGCTGGCCGGCGTTCGTGCCTGCCCTGACCCGGGTCTTCGACAAGGACCGGACCGGCCTGTCGCGGGCCTTCCACGCGGCCGGGACCGCCGAGTGGACGACCGTGGAGACCGATTTGCGGCTGACCGAGTTTCCCGACGCCGAGCTGCACGGTCTCCGCCAGCTGCTGCGCGAGAAGGCCAACCACCGGGTCATCGAGTACGCCTACTACTTGCTGTAAGCGTGCGCATAGTCGATCAGTTTCGGAGAAGCCACCGCACCGGCACCCTCCCTAGCCTTAGGTTCGACAGGAGCGAGATGCACAGGGAGGAAGCCGAACGATGGCCACTGCGAAGAAGGCGACCAAGGCCGACAAGTCCTACGACGGCTTCAACGCCGAAGAACGCGCGGCGATGAAGGAACACGCCAAGGAGATGAAGGCGGCCAAGGCCGGCGCCGACGCCGAGGCCGAGGTGCTGGCGAAGATCGCCGAGATGGAGGGCACCGACCGCGCGATGGCGGAGAAGATCCACGCGATCGTCAAGAAGCACGCCCCGGAACTGGCCCCGCAGACCTGGTACGGGCAGCCCGCGTACAAGAAGGACGGCAAGGTCGTCTGCTTCTTCCAGGCCAAGGCCAAGTTCAAGACGCGGTACGCCACCTTCGGCTTCCAGGAGGCCGCCCAGCTCGACGAGGGCGGCATGTGGCCGACCTCCTACGCCCTGACCAAACTCACCGCCGCCGACGAGAAGCGGATCGCCGAGCTGGTCAAGAAGGCGGCGGGCATCGCTTAGCCCGGAGGTCAGTGATCGCCGAGCCAGCCGGCGATGGTGGCCGCCAGCCAGCGCCCGTGTGACAGGTGCAGGTCGTGCCCGCCGTCGACCTCCACGAAACGACCGCGCGGCAGGGCGTCGGCCATCTGACGAACCAGGTCCGGCGGGCAGAACGGATCGCCGGTCCCGGCGATCAGCAGCGCTGGACAGGTGATCTGAGCTGCCCGGGACCGGCTGACGTCACCGCCCGCCTCGATGATGGCGGTCATCGCCGCCGCCCAGCTGCTCGCCATGATCCGGGCTTCGGCCACACCGTAGCTCTCGGCCAGGTACGCGGCCAGCGGCTTGAGGTCGTCGGGCGGATCGTCCAGCAGGTGCGCCAGTCCTCGAAGCGACTCCGGCGACGCCACGATCTGACCGGCGGCGCCCCAGGTCAGCACCGACAACGCCCGAGCGGGTCGCAGCGCCGCGATGAGCAGCGCCTCCTCCCCGCCGTCGCTGAAGCCGACCAGATGGGCGACCTCGACGCCCAGCTCGTCGAGCAGCCCGAGCAGCAGCCGGGCGTCGTCCAGGTAGTAGGTCGGCGGGTAACGCCGGGGCTGCGGCTGCGACCGTCCGGAACCCGGCAGGTCGACGGCGATGACCCGGAACCCGGCGGCGAGTTCGGCGTGCAACCGGCGAAGGTCCACCACGCTGCCGCCCCAACCCGGCATCAGCACGACGGCGTCGCCGCGACCGGCGTCCTCGTAGTAGATCCGCTGGCCGTCCGGCTCGTACCAGGTCATCGCGTCCTTTCGCGCCCGCCGGGTCGCCGCGGCTAAGGGGCGACCCCGTTGGAGAGGGGGAAATCGTCGCGGCCGACGTGCGCCGGCCCGGGGAGCTTCTCCTTCGGCAGCTGCCGGGCGCCACTGTAGCCGGAGACCACGCCGGACCAGATCCGGAACGACGTCGCCGCGGTGATCGAACGCTGTGTCTTCGGGTCGATCACCGGATACGTGCCCGCCGCGTTGCCGGCCCACACCGCGACCGTGATCTGCTTGGTGAACCCGACGAGCCAGGCGTCGGAGTTGTCGGCGGTCGGGACGGGCTGGCCGGAGGCGTCCAGCCTCGTTCCCTCCCACGCGCCGCCGACGGTGGCGATCTCCCGGCCGCCCACGGCGGCGCCCCAGTTCCGGTCGGCGGCCGCCCGGGTCATGGCGTACGTGACGTCGTCGGCGACCGCCCGGCGCATCACCTGCTGCGGTTCGAGCTTCGCGCCCACTTCCCGCACGACGATGTACTTGCCGGTGGCGGGGTCCTTCTTCTCGACCTTCGCCACGAAGTGCGGCTTGTTGTAGATCCCGCCGTTGGCGATCGTCGCGACGCCGGCCGCGTTGTCCAGCACCGTGATCGGGTACTTTCCGTAGCCGACCTGCCGGTCGAACGGGCTTCGATCGGTGGGGTCCTGGAACCGGCCGCCGGAGATCATCTCCTTGCCGTCGACGTTCCACATGCACTTGACGCCCGCCAGGTACGCCATCTTGACGACCGACCCGGGACCGATCTGCCGGGCGATCCAGTAGAACGGCACGTTGAAGGACTTCACGAAGCTGTACTCCAGCGTGCAGTAGTCCCTGCAAGTGGTGTTGGGTACGCCGCTGTTGCCGACCTTGATCTTGTCGTCGGTCGTGAACGGCATCGCCTTCCAGTGCGACTGCAACGACGCGCCCGCCTCCAGCGCCGCCGCCAGCGTGTACACCTTCATGGTGCCGCCCGGCGGATGCCCGCCGATGAGCGCCCGATCGGCCGTGTTGACGCCCGCCTGGTCCAGCTCCCTGGCGTCGAGGCCGCCGTAGTACGCCAGCACCGCGCCGGTGGTGTGGTCGAGGACGACTCCGGCCGACTCCAGATCCTGCTGGACCTTGCCGTTCGTGTCGCGTACGACGGTGCGGCCGTAGAGCTCCGAGCCCTTCAGGTCCGGCCGCGCCGCCTGCTCCAGCAGCCGCTGCGCCTCGGGATCGATCGTCGTGGTGACCCGATAGCCGCCGGACTTGAGGGCGACCGGCTCGATGCCCTGCGCCTTCAGCTCCTCGTACACGTGGTTCACGACGTTGCCGGTCGCCTGGCCCGCGCCCTCGCCGGGCTTGACGCGCAGACCCCACTCGGCGGACGGGGTCACCGTCGCGTACGCCCGGAACGCGGGAAACTCCAGTGTGGACTTCTCCTCGGCGGTGATCCACTGCCCGACCATGGTGGCGAGCACGTAGCCCCACCGGTCCTTGGCCTCAGCCGGATGCGCCTCCGGATCGAACGGGCTCAGCCCGCCGCCGCTGTCGTAGGGCTGCTTGAGCACCGAGCCGAGCACGGCGGCCTCCGCCAGGGTCAGATCCTTGGCGGACTTGCCGAAGTACGCCTGCGCGGCGGTCTCCACCCCGACCGCGCCCCGGCCGAAGTCGGCGCTGTTCAGGTAGAACCCCATGATGGAGAGCTTGTCGTACCGCTCCTCCAGCTTGCGGGCGAGCACCATCTCCCGGGTCGAACCCATCTCGGCGGCGACGGCGATCCGCACATACAGGTGGGTCAGCTCCGAGCCCCGGAACGAATCCTCGAAGAAGTCCTTGTCCTGCCCGGCGATCAGCGCGTTACGAACCTTCTCGGGGAGGACGGCCATCGGCACGTCCACCCGGTTCACCGTGCCGAGCTGCGCGAGCTGCGTCTTGCCGTCGGCGGCCATGATCGCGGTGGCCTGGGCGGGGTGGAAGTTCTCGGGAACTAGGACGTCCACACTGTCCACGTAGTACGAGACGCCGATCAGCCCGCCGCCGACCAGGACGACCAGCGTCGCGACCGACGCGGCGAGCACCTTGAGCCCTCGCCTGCGCCGCCGGCCGCGGCTCTTCGAGTCGGTCTGCTCCGCGCCGTCCTGTGCCTGCTCGTTCGAGGTCATCCCACATCCCGTTCCGCCGTGACAGTTCACGCGCCGAGATGCCAGACGCGCGAACGGGTGTCGATGGTTGCCGGTCGGCGTCAGCGTACGGAAGACGACGGTGTCGCGAGGCCCCGTCGGGATCGGCTCGCGTGTGCGCCGTCGCCGGTGGCACCGGCGACGGCGGTCAAGCGGTACTGGGATGATCTCGTGGGGCTCAGCCCTGCTGCTGCGCCGCCCACTCGGCGACGCGGCGGGCGCTCTCCTCCGGCGAGAGGTCCTCGACCCGAGTCATGATCGTCCAGCGTACGCCGAACGGGTCGCGGATCGAGGCGTACCGGTCGCCGGAGGCGAACGTCGACAGCGGCTCGCGCACGGTCGCCCCGGCGGCCTCGGCCCGCGCGACGACGGTGTCGGCGTCGACGCAATAGAACCCCATCGAATAACTGTCCTCGTCGCCCTCCGGCGCGGCGATCAGGTGGTACGCCGGGTCCGGCTCGCCGAGTTGCAGGTGACCCTGGCCGAAGTCCAGGTCGGCATGCGCGACGGCCTCGCCGAACTTCGTGACGTCGACGACCTTCGCGCCGAAGACCTCCTCGTAGAACTTGATCGCCTCGGCAGCGCGCGGAATCGTGAGGAAAGGCGTGACGCTGGTGTAGCCGGTGGGAATTCCATTGGTGGTGTGCTGTCCGTTCATGCCCTTGACGCTAGGTGTGGGCTGGGCTGGGCGACTTGGAGATTCGCGCCAGCTTGGCTCACCTGACCTGCTTCGTCTGCGACCTGCTTCGTCTGCGGCCTGCTCCGGCTGCCGGGCGACGGCACCCGATCCCGGTAGGCTCGGCGGGTGACCAGCAAGGACCGCGGCATCCTCTATCCGGCGCGACTGCCGGACTTCCATCGGCTGCCCGCGCCGGAGCCGGTCGCCGAACTGGTCCGCTGGTTCTGGATTCCCGAGTGGGACATCGCGCCCGGCCGCACCTCCCGGCAGCACCTGATGTCGTTCCCGACGAGCAATCTCGTCGTGCAGACGAACCTGGTCATGCTGTCCGGCCCGACGACCCGGGCGTCCTACCGTGACCTGTCCGGTCGGGGCTGGGCGGTCGGCGCGCTGCTACGCCCGGCGGCGATGCCCACCTTCACGGCGGCGCCCGTCGATCTGCGCGACACCGTGGCCCCGTTCGAAGCGCCCGACCTGCACGAGGCGGTCGTCGAAGCCATGACGATCGTCGACCGGGACGAACGGCACGCCGCCGCGGTCGAGGTGTTCTCGACCTGGTTCGCCAAGAACGCGCTCAGCGTCACCGACCAGGGCCGCCAGGCCAACGAGCTGGCCGAACTGCTGGACGGCGACGCCGAGGTGCGTACACTCGACGACGCCGCCGCGCGGATGCACGTCGCCCCGCGTACGCTGCATCGCCTCGCCACCCGGTATGTCGGCCTGAGCCCCGCCGAGATGATCCGCCGCCGTCGCCTGCAGGAGGCCGCCGAGCGGGTCCGGACGGAACCGGGCGTGAGCCTCGCCGAGATCGCCACCGAACTCGGGTACGCCGACCACGGCCACCTCACCCGCGAGTTCCGGGAGCGGCTCGGGTTCACCCCGAGCGGTTACCGCGCCGAGATCGACGAAAGCTGACCGGCCGGACTGTTCAGCCGCCGGACTGCTCAGTCGCCGGACTGGTCAGCCGACGGGCTGGTCAGACGACGAGGCGGTGGTGGTAGTTCCAGTCGGCGCCGCCGTAGCCGCGGGGCGTCTCATGATCCGGCCGCCCCTCGGGACCGAAGTCACGGTCGGCCACGGACAAGTGGCTGTGTTCCGACGCGAAGTCCGGTTCCAGCTCCAAATCGAGCAGATCCTCGGCGTTCGTACGGCCGGCTTCCCCGAACCAACGGTCGACCATGATCAGCACCCCGTCTCCCATTGTCCCTCCTCGGCCGGTCACCGCGCCGGAGAAGCGGCCGATCGCCGGGTTCACCGAGCCGTGCCATGATCGGGATCATGACCGACAAGACGACTGTCGCAGTGCTGGGCACTGGGATCATGGGCGCGGCGATGGCCCGCAACCTCGCACGCGCCGGGCACGCCGTGCGGGCCTGGAACCGAAGCCGCGACAAGGCGGAGCCGTTGGCGGCCGACGGCGTACTGGTGGCCGAGTCGCCCGCCGAAGCCGTGCAGGACGCCGACGTCGTGCTGACCATGCTCTTCGACGACTCCGCCGTCGCGGCAGTGATGCGCCAGGCGGCCACGGCACTGCGGCCAGGGACCGTCTGGATCCAGTCGACCACCGTGGCCCTCGACGCCGTCGCCGAACTAGCCGAGTTCGCCACCGAGCACGGGCTCGTGTTCTATGACGCCCCCGTCCTGGGTACGCGCCAGCCGGCCGAGGCCGGCAAACTGCTGATCCTCGCGGCCGGTCCGACCGGCGCCCGGGACCTCGTCGCCCCGATCTTCGACGCCGTCGGCGTGCGTACGATGTGGACCGGTGAGGACGGCGCAGCCGGCGCCTCCACCCGGCTGAAGCTCGTGGTCAACAGCTGGGTTCTGGCCGCCACCAACGCCATCGGCGAAGTGCTGGCCCTGGCCGGGGCGCTCGGCGTCGACCCCGACGGGTTCTTCGAGGCGATCGACGGCGGGCCGCTCGACATGGGGTACGCGCACGTCAAGGCCGATCTCATCCGCACCGAACGGCTCAGCCCCGCCTCGTTCGCCGTCGCCACCGCCGCCAAGGACGCCGGGCTCATCGTGCGCGCCGGCGAGCAGAACGGCGTACGCCTCGACGTGGCGGCCGCGAGCGCGGAACGGCTGCGGCGCGCCGCCGAGTCGGGCCACGCCGACGAGGACATGGCCGCGGCCTACTACGCCAGCTTCGATTGAGGTTCTCCCGCTGGTCAGTCGAGGGCGGCGGCGAAGCGGGCCGCGACCGCCGCCACCGCCGCGCGCAGTTCCGGCCCGCCCTCCACCCGGAACGCGAACGGCACGGCGGCCAGCCACTCCTGGGCGTACATCGCCGGGTTGTTCGTCGTGCCGATCACGCGGCAGCCGTCGCCCCACGGCTCCAGGCGGCCCATCGTCGACCGGATCCACGGCGCGACCTCGGCCAGGGGCGCGTCGAACACCACGCGGGTCTCCATCGGCCAGCCCGAGCCCAGGTTCTCCTCCAGGGCGAGCACCGGATCGAGGCCCTCAGGCGGCTGGAACTCCTCACCCGTCGGTTCGACTCCGCGGATGCGGTCCACGCGATAGGTGCGTACGGCGTCGGCGCGCAGCGAGTGGCACAACAGGTACCAGCGTCCATATCGGACGACCACGGCCCACGGTTCGACCTCGCCCTGCCACTCGCCGGAATCCCCCCGGGGACTGCGATACGTCAGCCGTACGCGTTTGTGCTCCGCGACGGCGGCGATCAGCGCGCTGGTGGTGGCCGGGTCGGGCCGGGACGCGTTCCGGTCCGGCGTGGCCGCAATGTTCTCCCGCAACGCCGCCGCCTCCCGCCCGATCCTCTCCGGCAGCGCCCGGATGACCTTCACCAGGGCCGAGCCGACCGTGTCCTCGGCGTCGGTCGCGCCGGGCTGGCCGTCCAGCACCGCCATCACCAGGGCGAGCGCCTCACCCTGCGAGAAGACGATCGGCGGGAGGCGTACGCCTCGGCCCAGCCGGTAACCGCCGTGCGGACCGCGCACCGCCTCCACCGGTACGCCCGCCTCCCGCAGGATCTCCACGTAGCGGCGGGCGGCGCGCTCGGTGACGCCCAGCCGATCGCCCAGCTCGTCGGCGGTGACGCCGGGCCGGGTCTGCAGGATCTCCAACGCGCGCAGCGCACGGGCGGTCGGGCTCGATTCGGACGGCACCCGGCCAGCCTAGACTCGTCCGAATATGAACCGGAAGTAGATCGTCCGGAATAGGGTCTACGGTGACCGGGTAAGTGATCACCGACCCGTCAGAAAGCGACTTCGACATGGACATCCTGCTCATCGGCGGACTCTGGCT
Source organism: Hamadaea sp. NPDC051192 (assembly GCF_040682475.1). NCBI lineage: Bacteria > Bacillati > Actinomycetota > Actinomycetes > Micromonosporales > Micromonosporaceae > Hamadaea > Hamadaea sp. NPDC051192. The sequence continues at coordinate 14,811 of NZ_JBFBAZ010000062.1, read as the reverse complement.
CACTGGTGCGGCCTGGGACGAGGTGGTCCCCGAGCTGACCGCGCTCGGGCATCGGCCGGTCGCCGTCACGTTGCCCGGCCAGGGCGCCGAACCGTCCGACGCGACGCTCGCCGACCAGCTCGCCACGGTGCTCGCCGCCGTCGACGCGGCCTCGGGCAAGCCGCTGGTCGTCGGCCACTCCGGCGCCTGCACGCTGGCTTGGCTCGCCGCCGACGGGCGCCCGGATCAGGTCGCGAAGGTGGCGCTGATCGGCGGGTTCCCGTCCGCCGACGGCGAGAAGTACGCCGCCTTCTTCGAGGTCGCCGACGGCGTCATGCGGTTCCCCGGCTGGGGCCCGTTCGAGGGGGCCGACTCCGCCGATCTCGACGAGGAGACCCGGAAGCGGTTCGCCGATGCGGCGGTCCCGGTGCCGGAAGGCGTCGCCCACGGCGTGGTACGCCTGACCGACGACCGTCGCTATGACGTCCCGGTGGCCCTCGTGTGCCCGGAGTTCAGCCCGGCCCAGGCCCGCGAGTGGATCGACGGGGGCGAGGTGCCCGAACTGGCCAAGGCCAAGCACGTCGAGTACGTCGACATCGACTCCGGGCACTGGCCGATGTTCAGCAAGCCCGCCGAGCTGGCCCGCGTCCTCGCCGGGCTCGCCGACGCAGCCTGAGCTGCCTGTCGATCCGGCGGAACTCCGTGATCATGGTCATTTCCATGTCGCTATGGCAACGTGGAAATGACCATGATCATGAGCAGCGCATGCGCGGCCGCAAAAGCTCGGCCGCATGAGCGGCTGCCAAAGCGGAGCCGCCGCGAGTTGCCCTCACCGTGTCGAGGGCAGCCCGAACCACGACAGCGCCTCGGCGTCGAACCGGACCATCCGCCGGATCCGGTCGCCGCTCAACGTCACCGCCATCAGGCCGAACGCGGTCTGCGTACCGTCTGGTTCCGGCCGGTAGATCGCGAACGCGGGGGAGCCGTTGGCGCGCGTCGGCACGAGGGCGTACCGGCGGCCGGAGCTGAACACGACCTGGCAGAACGCGGTCACCGCCGCCAATCCCTCGTACTCGAACGGCACCGGCGGCATCGCGATGAACACGTCGTCGGTCAGCAACGCCACCAGCGCGTCGACATCGGCCGACTCGTACGCGCTGACGAACTTCGCGACGATCGCGTCCTCGGCGGCCGACGCGGTCGCCGGTCCCGGCGTGTGGTCGGCACTGGCCGGCAGCCGCGTCTGTAGTCCGGCCCGTGCCCGCCGCAGCGCGCTGGTGACCGACTCGACCGTCGAGTCCAGCATCTCGGCGACCTCGGTGGCGTGGAACCCCAGCACGTCCCGCAGCACCAACACGGCGAGCTGACGCGGCGGCAGGATCTGCAACGCGGTCACGAAGGCGAGCGAGATCGACTCGGTCTGCTCATACCGCGCCTCCGGCCCCACCGGTACGCCTGAAGCCCCCGCCAGCAGCGCGTCCGGATACGGCTCCAGCCACGGCACCTCGCCGAGTCGGGTCGGCTCCGGTGGGGCCGTCCCCGTCCAGCCCCACTCCCGGGCCGGGCGGCGACGAGCCGAGCGCAGCGTGTTGAGGCACCGGTTCGTGGCGATCCGGTAGAGCCAGGTCCGGATCGAGGCGCGCTCGCCGAATCCGGCCAGCCCCTGCCAGGCGGCCAGCATCGTGTCCTGGAGCGCGTCCTCGGCGTCCTGGACCGAGCCCAGCATCCGGTAGCAGTGCACATGCAGCTCCCGGCGATGCGGCTCGGTCAGCGCCCGGAACGCGTCGCCGTCGCCGGCGCGCGCCCGGGAGATCAGATCCGTCGTCACTGCTGACCAGTCCTTCCGCTGTCGTACTTCCATCCTGACGGCATCCCTAGCGACCCGTGCGAGCACTCTCCGTCGGCGCCGAGAACGGCGGGGCAGCCACTGGAGGCGCAGACACCGCTGGGACGTCGACCCGAGCGGCTGTGACGAGCTTCCGGCCGGGCGTACCCGTGCCGGCGACGACCGCCCCCATCGCGAGCGCTGCGCAGCCGATCAGCGCCGGGGTGAACCCGTCGACGAACACCTGAGCCGAGGCGTACCCGCCGGCCGCGGCGAAGACGGCGACCACCGCGGCCACCCCGAAGGCCCCGCCGAGCTGCCGCAACGCGCTGTACGCACCGGACGCCTTCCCCAGGTCCGGGGGAGTGACCGCGCCCAGCACCGCGCTCTGCGTGGCCGGGATCGCCGCGGCCACCCCGATGCCGGACAGGATCAGCGGCGCGACCAGCTGCCAGTACGCCACGTCTGGAGCGGCCAGGACGGCGATCCACACCAGCGACGCTCCGTGCAGCACCATGCCGCCGACGATGAACGGGCGCTCGCCGTGCTTGGGGATCAGGGCGCCGACCGTTCGCGGGACCAGGACGGTCATCGCGCCCCAGGGCATCAGCCGCAGCCCGGCCTCGAACGGCCCCGTCGACTGTCCGACCTGGAAGAACTGGGCCATGAAGTAGACCGAGCCGAAGGTCGACGCCCACAGGAAGAAGATCGCCCCGTTGCCCGCCGCGAAGGCGCGTACGCCGAACAGCCGCAGCGGCAGCATGGGCTGCTCGGTCCGGCGTTCCACGAGGATGAACGCCACCGTGAGCACCACCCCGGCCCCCAGCGTCAGCAGCGTCTCCGGGCCGGTCCACCCGGCCGTGTTGGCGCGGACGAGTCCCCAGACCAGGCCCAGCGCGGCTCCGGCCGACAGCAGCAGGCCGGGCAGGTCCAGGCGTACGCGGGGACCGCGGCTCGGCGCGATCCGGGTCAGCACCAGCGGAATGAGGAGGGCGAGGAGCGGCACGTTGAGCCAGAAGATCCACCGCCACGATGTGCCGTCGGCGATCGCGCCGCCGAGCAGCGGCCCGGCCGGCACGGACGCGCCGACGACCGCGGAGAACATGCCCAGCGCCCGCGCCCGGGTCGACGGTGACACCACCTCGCCCAGCAGCGTCAACGCCAGCGGCATCACGGCGGCCGCTCCCGCGCCCTGCACCGCGCGGGCGGCGATGAGCCAGCCCACGCCGGGGGCGACCGCGCAGGCGGCCGAGGCCAGCACGAACACGCTCAGGCCGGCGACGAAGATCCGCCGCCGCCCGAACCGGTCGCCGAGCGCCGCCGCCGTCAGCAACAGCACGGCGAAACTCAGCGTGTACGCGTTGACCGTCCACTCGAGTTGTTCGGCGGACGCGCCCAGATCCAGGCGCAGCGTGGTCAGCGCGGTCGCCACCACGGTGGTGTCGAGCCCGACGAGCAACGCGGCGAGCGCGGTGAGCCCGAGCACCCAGCGTTGCGGAGAGGTCAGTCTGTCGTGAGTCATGGCCGTGCTGACACCGACATCGGGCAGAACTGGGCGGTCGCGCCGACGAAATGAGACGGCCGTCACGGGAGCGCTCTCACTGTGCGCGCTCCCATTAGGGTACGCGTGTGCGAACGGTCAAGGTCGACACCCCCGGCGGCCAGACGTGGGGCGTACGCGTGGTGTGGCAGCCACGGTGGAGCGCGTTGGTGCGGCGGTTCGGGGCGTGGCGCCGCAAACGCAAGGGCGAGACGGGGTCCGGCAACGATCTGAGCGGCTGCGGCGACGTGGGCGGCTGCGGTTCCGGCGACGGCGATCTGGCCGCGATCATGTTCGGCATCGTGCTGTTCATCGTCGGCGTGCTGCTGTTCTGGTTCGTGCTGCTGCCGTTGCTGCTGCTGGCCGTCGACCTCATCGTCGTCGCGCTGCTGCTGCTCATCGCGATTCCGGCCCGGGTGTTGTTCCGTCGGCCGTGGACGGTCGAGGCGGCGTACGACGACGGGCGGACCGAGCAGATCTTCTCGACGGACGTGGTCGGCTGGCGGCGGGCGCTGGAGACGCGCGACGACATCGCGGCGAAGCTTCAGCAGGGCTTTCCCGTGCCGATCGTGGGCACCCTGCGGTCCCGGCTCAGCGGCCCGCCGGTGGAGTCATGACCGCCTCCGGCGGGCGGCTCGGCCGCGCGATGCTGCCGTTCGCCCTGGTGTTCTTCAGCGTCGGCGTGTCCACCGCGCTGGTCTACCCGTTCCTGGCGTTGTTCCTCGACTCCGCGGTGCACGCCAGCCCGCTGCAGATCACCATGTTCCTGATCGTCGGCCCGCTGGCGAGCGTCTTCGTGGCCAGCGCCCTCGGGCGGCTGTCCGACCGGCGGGCGATCCGGCGGACGCTCATGCTGCTCGCCGCGTTCGGCGGGTTCACCGCGGCCGGGCTGACCGCCGTGGTGCGGGACTACTGGCTGCTACTCGTCATCAACGTGACCGGCTGGGCGCTGGCCGGTGCGTTGTTCCCGCAGACCCTCGCGTACGCCCGGCAGGTGCTCGACCGCGATCGGCCGGAGCGGGCGGCGATGGGGATGAGCGCGCTGCGTACGGTCTTCTCGGTCGCCTGGGTGGTCGGGCCGTCCCTGGCCGCGTTCGTCATGAAGGCGGGCGGCTTCACCTGGCTGTACGCCTTGTCGGCCGCGATGTACGGCATCGCCGGGCTGCTGGTGCTGCTCCGGTTCGACAAGGACCGCCCGCCCGAAGCCGACCCGGCCCAGACCGCCGACGCCGACGCGGCCGGGCCGCTGGAGGTGTCCTGGTGGACGCTGATGGCGACGGCCGCCGGGTTCACCCTGCTGCAGGCGCCGCTGACGCTGGTCTCGCAGGTGCTGCCCATCTACATCGGACGGTACTTGGGCGGCGACGTCAGCGACACCGGCGTGATCCTCGGGGTGTGCGCCTTCCTGGAGATCCCGTTCATGCTGACCCTCGGCGCGATCACCAACCGGATCAGCGTCCGGACCGTAGTGCTCGCGGGCAGCTGTTGCGGGGTGGCGTACTTCGCCCTCGCCTCCGCGGCCACCGCCGTCTGGCAGCTCGTCGCGGCGCAGGTCCTCAACGCGTTGTTCATCTCGGCCGTGGCCGGCGTCGGCATCTCCTACATGCAGGGCATGCTGCCCCGGCATCCCGGCCGGGCCACCGCGCTGTTCACGAACTCGTTCCCGATCGGTGCGATGCTCGCCGGGCCGCTGTTCGGCCTGACCCAGCACTTCGGCTACCGCACGGTGTGGCCGATCGCGACGGGCGTGTGCGCCGTCGGCCTGGTGCTGCTCTGGACGACCCGCCCGACGTGCACCGCCGCTGAGCCCGCAGTGACGGAGCCGGCCGTCACGTAGCCCGCTGCACTCTGGGGCTGGCCAGGCCGTAGCGTCTGCGGCATGTCGCAGGCCCTAACAGAGGTCCCCGCAGTCGCCGTGATCGGCGTCGGCGGCACCATCGCCATGGTCCCGACCAGCGCCGGCGGGGTGAGCCCGCAACTCACCGCCACCGATCTCGTCCAGGCGGTGCCGGGCCTCGCCGAGCACCGGTTGAGCGTCGTGGACTTCCGGCGCGTACCGGGGGCGTGGCTGAGCTTCGCCGACCTCGACGAGCTCCTGACGGCGATCGACGAGGCGATGTCCGCGGGTGCTGCCGGTGTCGTCGTCACGACCGGCACCGACAGCATCGAGGAGATGGCCTACTACCTGGATCTGCGCCACACCCGGCCGGAACCGGTCGTGGTCACCGGCGCGATGCGCAATCCGGCGACGGCCGGTGCGGACGGACCGGCCAACCTGCTGGCCGCGGTGGTCACGGCCGCCGACCCCGCGGCGCGTGACCGTGGCGTTCTCGTCGTGCTCCAGGACGAGATCCACCTCGCGGCGCGCGTCCAGAAGACACACACCACGTCACCCTCCGCGTTCGCGTCGCCCAACGCCGGTCCCGCCGGTCGTCTGGTGGAGGGTACGCCACGGTGGCTGACCGGTCCGGTGATCCGGCGCTCGGTGCCCACGGCGTACCCGGGCTCGGCGGCGACGGCACCTCGCGTGCTGCTGCACACGGTCACCCTCGACGACGACCCGGCCTTCCTGGCCGACGCCGAGTCCAGGATGGACGGGCTGATCGTCGCGGGCATGGGCGTCGGGCACGTCCCGGCCGTGCTCGTGGAACCGCTGACGAAGGCGGCGGCGGCCATCCCGGTCGTGCTCGCCTCCCGGATCGGCCGTGGACCGGTGCTGACCTGGGCGTACGGGTTCCCGGGGTCGGAACGCGACCTGATCGGCCGAGGGCTGATCCCGGCCGGGTTCCTGGACCCGCTCAAGGCTCGGGTGCTGCTGCGTACGCTGCTGGCGTCGGGTGCGAGCCGGGAGCAGATCCGTCAGGTGTTCACCGACGACATCAGCTAGCGCGATCGAGCCGGGCGCGGACCTCGTCGGCGCCGACGTGCGCGCCGAACATCTCGGTCCCCGGCTGCAGGCGTACGCCCGCCGCCAAGGGACCGGCGATCACCGGATCGAAGCCGAGCGCGTCGACGAGGTGTGCCACGGTCGCCAGATCGGCCGGGTCGTCCCCGGCGATCGCGATGGCGGTGCGAGCAGGGTCCCCAGTCGGCAGCGCGCCGTCCTCGAGGTCGTGATAACCCATGTGGTTGAACGCCTTCACCACGCGCGACCCGCTCAGGTACGCCTGCACGATCTCGCTCGACGACGTCTGCGGATCGGTGAGATCCTCGCGGATGCCGTCGATCTCCCACCAGTAGTTCATGGCGTCCACGACGAGCTTGCCGCGCAACGCCTCGACGGGTACGCGCTGGTATTTGCCCAGCGGCAGGGCCAGGATCACGACGTCGGCCTGGGTGGCCGCGTCCTCGGCGGTCGTCGCGGTCGCGCCCGGCGTGAGCACCTCGATCGTCAGTGCGATCTTGGCCGGATCGCCGGAGCCGGCGACGAGGACGCGGTAGCCCGCGGCGAGGGCCAGCCGGGCCAGCACGGTGCCCAGCTTGCCCGCGCCGAGGATCCCGATCGTCTTGACGGTCGTGCTCTCGGCAGTGGTTGCCGACTCAGCCATCGTCAGCCGGCCAACAGGTCGCGGACCATCGGGATCACCTTCGTGCCGTACAGCTCGACGGCGCGCAGGCGAGCGCTGACCGGCTGAGCGCCGGCCGTGTAGATGAGGTCGAACCGGCTGACGCCGAGATCCTGGATCGATTTCGCCATCTTGCGCGCCACCGTCTCCGGCGATCCGATGTAGAGCGAGCCGTGCTCGATCTCCCCTTCGAACTCGGCCTGGGTGATCGCCGGCCAGCCACGCAGCCGGCCGAGGCGGTTGCGCATGACCCGATAGTGCGGCCAGAAGATCTGCTTGGCCTCGGCGTCGGTCTCGGCGATGAAGCCGGGGGAGTGCATGCCCACCGGGTACGCCGTCGTGCCGAGCTGTTCGGCCGCGCGCCGATAGAGGTCGACGTACGGGGCGAACCGCTTCGCCTGGCCGCCGATGATCGCCAGCATGAGCGGCAGCCCGTGCTGCGCGGTGCGGACGACGGACTGGGGCGAGCCGCCGACGCCGACCCAGGTGTCGAGCCGGCCCGATTCGGTCTTCGGGAACACGTCGGCGTCGTCGAGCGCGGCGCGTACGGTGCCGTTCCAGGTCACCGGCTTCTCGTCCAGCAGCTTGACGAACAGCTCGATCTTCTCCTCGAACAGCACGTCGTAGTCGGTCAGGTCGTAGCCGAACAGCGGGAAGGACTCGGTGAACGAGCCGCGCCCGAGGATGACCTGTGCCCGCCCGTTGGACAGCGCGTCGACGGTCGCGAACCGCTGATAGACCCGGACGGGGTCGTCGGAGCTGAGCACCGTGACGCCGGAGGCGAGCCTGATCCGCTCGGTACGCGTCGCGATCCCGGCCAGCACCGTCTCCGGCGTCGAAATCGAGTACTCCGGGCGGTGGTGCTCGCCGAGGGCGATGACGTCGACGCCGATCTGGTCGGCGAGGACCGCCTCGGCCACGACCTGCCGGATCGCGGCGGCCTGCGAGGTCGGGTTGCCGGAGTCGTCCTGTGGCACGTCCCCGAACGTGTCGAGGCCGAAGACCAGCTCAGACATGTGTGACAGCTCCTTCGTCGGCGGTGGGCCGTGCCCAGTGTGAGCACGTCTTGTTGAACCGTCAACAACATGGCCCGGCCGGATGTTCCACGCCACTTTCGCGCTAGCTCGCCGGGCCCTTCCTGGATCGGGCCGTCGAGCGCGTCCAGCCCGAACAGCGCCAGCGCCGCCCCGATCAGACCGGCAGGACGACGAGCGGGACGATCGCGTCGAGGAGCGACGGATCCCGCGGTTATTTCGTCATGAAAGACCCCTGGCCGAGACTACGGAGTGACCCAGATGGTTCGGGCGGTTTCACAGCGTTTCCTGGCGACATCGGGCTTTCGCCGTTTCGCGGTCGCGGCCGGGTCCGCCGGGGAACGATGGCGGTATGACCGACATGCCGCAGACCGGCGACAAGGCGCCCGACTTCACCCTGCCCGCCGCGCCCGGTGAGACCGTCAGCCTCAGCTCGCTGCGCGGCCGCCCCGTCGTGCTCGCCTTCTATCCGGCCGACTTCAGCCCCGTGTGCAGCGACCAGATGGCGCTCTATGAGGCCGTCAAACCGGAGTTCGACCGCTACGACACACAGCTGTTCGGGCTGTCCGTCGACGGCGTCTGGTGCCACCGCGCCTTCGCCGACAGCCGCAACCTGCGGTTCCCGCTGCTGTCGGACTTCGAGCCGAAGGGCGAGGTGTCGCGCGCGTACGGCTCGTACGACGCGGCCCGCGGCGAGTCGCGGCGCAATCTGTTCGTCATCGATCCGTTCGGCACGGTGTTCTGGAGCTTCGCCTCGCCGAACGGCGTCAACCCGGGTGCGGACGGCATCCTGGCCGCGCTCGAGGCCATGTCCGCCGGAGTGATCGACGGGGGTGCGCTGTGACCACGCCGTTCGAGATCCAGACCGGGCGGCTGACCGTGCCGGTCGGCGCGGGCGACCACATCCGCGGTGAGCGTACGGCGCCCGTGACGCTGGTCGAGTACGGCGACTACCAGTGCCCGTACTGCGGGGCGGCGCACCCGATCGTGCAGGAGCTGTTGCGGGAACGCCCCGGCGTCGTACGCCTGGTGTTCCGCAACTTCCCGCTCAGCGACATCCATCCGGACGCCGAAGCCGCGGCCGAGTTCGCCGAGTCCGCGCCGCCCGACCGGTTCTGGGACGCGCACGACTGGCTGTTCGCCCACCAGGACCGGCTGGACGCGCCGCATCTGACAGCGGCCGCCACCGAACTGGACCCGTCCGGGAGCATGGTGAAGGCGATGGTCGGGCGCGTGTTCGCCGACCGGATCCGGCACGACTTCCTCAGCGGCGTACGCAGTGGGGTCAACGGGACGCCGACGTTCTTCATCAACGGCGTACGCCACGACGGCGGGTATCAGCTGCCCGAACTGATCCGGGCGATCGACGACGCCCGTCCCCTCTAGCGGTCAGCGGAGGACGGAGTCCACGATGGAGCGGACGGCCTCCGGCGACGGCGGCCCGGCGGCCCGGTCCGCGAACTGTAGATGAGCGGTGCCGATCAACATCGCGCCGAGCGTCTGCGGGTCGGCGGCCGCGTCGACCCGGCCCAATCGCTGTTCGGCCGCCAGATACTCGCCGAGCGTGATGGCGCCCTCGGTCAGCACCGGCACCCCGGCCGGCCACGTACGCCGCAGCCGCACCCGGAGCTGCGTCCGGAAGGTGACCAGCGGAACGATGGCCAGTGCGACCGAGCTGAACAGCGCGGTCAGCGCCTCGGTGACGTTTCCGGCGACGGTCCCGGTCCCGGCCGAGTCGAGCAGCGCGTGCGTCGCGGACTGCCCGGCACGATCGAGCACGAAGTCGGCGAGGAACTCGTCGAAGTCGGCGAAGTGCTTGTGTAGTACGCCTTTGGCCACCCCTGCCTCGTCGGTGACCGCCCGGCTCGTCAGCGCGCTCGGCCCGTCCCGCAACAGGATCCGCTCGGCGGCGTCGAACAGCTGCTGGCGTACGTCGCGTAGGGCCACGCCGGTGGGCACTAGACCTCCAGAGTCGGTCGCACAGTGGACCTGTTGCAGAGTGGGCAAGCGCCCACTAGTGTGGGCACATGCCCATTCTAGAGCCTCACCAGCATCGGAAGATGGCGGAGTCGTTCGGCGTCGACGCGGCCCGCTACGACCGCACCCGGCCGGCGTACCCGGCTGAGGTGATCGAGCGGATCGTCGCGCTGAGCCCCGGCCGCGAGCTGCTCGACGTCGGCTGCGGCACCGGCATCGCCGCCCGGCAGTTCCAGGCCGCCGGATGCACCGTGCTCGGCGTCGAACCCGATCCCCGGATGGCCCAGTACGCCCAGGCCACAGGCGTCGACACCGAGGTGGCGACCTTCGAGGACTGGGGCGCCCGGCAGCGCCGGTTCGACGCCGTGATCGCTGGGACGGCGTGGCACTGGGTCGAACCGGTCGCCGGCGCGGTCAAGGCGGCCGAGGTGCTGCGGCCGGGCGGGGTGCTGGCCCCGTTCGGGCACGCCTTCGAACCGCCCGCCGAGATCGGGCAAGCGAGCGTGGAGGTGCTCCGCCGGGTGTTCCCGCAGGCGCCGGTGCCACCGCCGGGAGTCTCCGCCCTCGACGGATACCAGGGCATGTACGCGAAGTTCGCCGCGGCCGCGCTGGAGACCGGCCGATTCGCCGAACCCCAGCCGTTCCGCGTCGACTGGGAGCGGCAGTACGCCCGCGACGAATGGCTGGAGCAGCTGCCGACCTCCGGCGGCCTGACCCGGCTCGCCCCCGAGCAGCTGGCCGAGGTGCTGGCGGCGGTCGGAGCGGCGATCGACGAACAGGGCGGCGTCTTCACGATGCGGTACGCGACCGTCGGTTTCACCGCCGTGCGGAACTAACCGCCGATCCCCGTCAGGACCCGTTCCAGGCCGTACTGGAAGAGCCGGTCGAAACGGTCGTCCGCGTGCGGCGTGGCCGCCTCCAGCATGATCCGGCTGAGCTGCGGATATCTTCCGCTGCCGATGATGGACTCGCCGTACGCGCTCTGGGTGTCCAGCCAGCCGCGCAGATCTTGGCCGGAGCGCCGGGCGGCCTCCCGTTCGGCGAGTTCCTCGATGACCTGGCCGCGGACGAAGGTCAGCACGGTCTGTACGCGCAGCAGCGTCTCGTCGGCGGACAGCCCGAGCCCGGTCAAGGTGGCGTACGTGGCCTCCTGCCAGGCCAGACCGTTCGGGCCGAGGGACGGCCGGGTGGCCGGCAGACCTGCCAGCCACGGATGGCGCAACGCCAGCTCGCGTTGGGCGACCGCCACCGCCGACACGTCCGCCCGCCAGTCGCCGCTCGGCTCGGGTGGCTGGGCTTCGCCGAGGACGGCGTCCACCATCAGGTCGAACAGCTCGTCCTTGTTCGTGATGTATCGATAGAGCGTGGCCGGGCCGGTGCCCAGCTCGGCGGCGACGCGGCGCAGCGACACGCCGTCCAGGCCCTCCGCGTCGGCCAGCCGGACCGCCGTCGCGGCGATGTCCGTACGCCGGTGGGTGGGCCGCGGGCCCCGGGCGCCCCGCTCGGGACGCAGCCAGATCGGTTCGGTCACGCTCATCACCTCATTATTGCGATCACTGTACGCGGTAAGCTAGCCTCGGCATTATGCGAACAGCGTTCTCAGTTTCTCGCGAGTCGACCATCTCCGCCGACGGCACCGTCATCGGGTACCGCCGTCTCGGCTCCGGACCGCCCGTTCTGGTGCTGCACGGCAGCATGCAAGCGGCGCAGCACATGATGCGGCTGGCGTACGCGCTCGCCGACGACTTCACGGTGGACGTCGTCGACCGGCGCGGACGCGGCGACAGCGGACCGCACGGCAACACGTACCAGTTGGCCCGCGAGATCGAGGACGTCGCAGCCGTCGCCGAGGCGACCGGCGCGACCCGGATCTTCGGCCTGAGTTCTGGTGGCCTGGTCACCCTGTATGCCGCGCGTAACCTTCCGCAGCTGGACCGGGTGGCCGTCTACGAGCCGCCGCTGTCGGTGAACGGTTCCGCGCCCACCGCGTGGCTCGACCGGTTCGACCGGGAGATCGCCGCCGCCGAACCCGCCAAGGCGATGATCACCGCGCTCAAGTCGCTGGGCGTCGACCCGCTGTTCACGCGGCTGCCTCGCCCGATGCTGGACCTGGTCATGCCGTTGGCGGTCCGCATGCAGCGCGACGTCCCCGACGGCGACGTGCCGATCATGAACCTGATCCCGACCATGCACTACGACATCAGCCTGATCAACGAGACTGCCGACACCGTGCACGAACTCGCCCGGCTCGACGCCCGCGTGCTGCTGCTCGGCGGCACCCGCAGCCCGCAGTACCTCGCGACCGCGCTCGACGCGCTGGCGGCGACCATCCCCGGCGCCGAGCAGCGGATGCTGCCGGGCCTCGGCCACTCCGGGCCGGACGAGGACGGAAAGCCCGAAGTGGTGGCCGAGGTGCTGCGCACGTTCTTCCGCTAAGCCGTTTCAGCGCGGAAGTTGTGCCCTAGTCGGTCACCCAGCGCGAAGTAATGCCGGAAGTTGTAGATCAGCGGACTCCACTTCCGCGGATCGACGTGGTCGGTGCCGGGCACGACGATATCCGGATCGGCGTGCACGGCCACCACGCTCGCCTGCGCGATGAGGAAGTCGTCGGCGGCGTTGTAGCTGGTCGCCTCGACCAGCGCCTCCAACTGCAACGGGCACTCCGCCACTCGCGGCGGGCGTACCTTGACCGACGGGACCGCGGTCAACCCGGCCGCGCCGAACTTGTCGCGCTCGTGCCGGTAGGCCGCCTGCTTGTGGTCCGGCACCGGCCACGCGCCGGTCAGGTCCGCGAGCCGCTCCACGGCGGCCCACTGCCGCGGCCCGGGCACGTTGATCACCACTTCCGGCCGCTTCGCCAAGTTGTACGCCGTATGCCCGGCCGGTCCCAGGCCCAGGACGAGGGTGTGCCCGAGTGCCCAGGCCGACGAGTTCGGGGCGAGATTGGCGCTGCCGTCGTCGTTCTCGCTGGACAACAGCACGACCGGAGTGCCGAAATACAGAATCTTCGGGGCGATGATCATGCCGGCGACGCTAACCCCGGTACGCTTCGGCGCCGGCCGAACCGTCGCCGCGGCATCATTGCCCTATGACCACGCCTGACCTGGCCGGATTCGCCGCCCTGCTGGCCGACCGCACGCGGGCCGGCTTCTGCCTGGCGCTGCTGGACGGCCGGGCCTGGACCGTCTCCGAACTGGCCCGCCACACCGGGGTGGCCGCGTCGACCGCCACCGAACACGTGCACCGGCTCGTCGGCGGGGGCATCCTCGTCGAGCAGCGCCAGGGGCGGCACCGCTACGTCCGGATCCGCGACGAACAGACCGCCGCCCTGATCGAAGCGATGGCGCAGGCCGCCCCGAAGATCCGCGTACCGGTCCGGGGGCTGGCCGACGACCGGCGCGGCAAAGCCCTGGCGTACGCGCGCACCTGCTACGACCACCTTGCCGGCACGCTCGGCGTCACCATCGCCCGGGCCATGACCGAACACGGCTTCGTCACCTGGACCGACGGCCCCCAACTCACCGAACCGGGCACCGCCTGGCTCACCGACCTCGGCGTCGTCCTCCCCGCACCCTCCCGCCGGCCACCACTGCGCGGCTGTCTGGATTGGACAGAACGCGTCGAGCACCTCGGCGGCGCGATCGGCGCCGCGATCTGCGCGTACGCCAAATCCGACGGCTGGGTCGTCCCGATCGGCACCGGCCGTGCGCTCGCGGTGACCGATCGCGGCCGAGCCGTCCTCGCTCCCTGGGGCGCCCTGCCCTGATTCCCGCTTGCCTTTGCGTCCGTTGATGAGTCGGGTCAATCGCCGTCACCCGTGACTCGGCAGCATGGCTCGTACTGTGGATCGCGCCCTACGGTGAGGATCGCTGACTCCGGCCGGGGGAGACGTTCGTCGTACGCACCGACTACTCGGGCGACGAGCCGCCCTTTTCCATTCGGTATTGGGTGAACGCCGACTATGGTGCTGCCGGTATCGAGAACGTCACCGTGGATGTCAACGAGGGCTTCTACCAGGGGGTCGTCGACAGCGAAGGCCGTACCGTCGAATGCGGTCATCAGCGGCCCGCCGAGATCGAAGCGAAGTGGCGGGCGAGGTAGGCGGACTCTTCCGGTCTTGGCGCTCAGACCGCTGCCTGTCGCGCCCCCGTGGTGTGCGATTCATGACCGATCCACAAGATCATGCGCCGAGGGTGCGTGCTCAGAGGCCGTTTCGCGCGTACGGCGGGCGCATGATCGGCGGGCGCATGATCACGGAATCGGACCCGAAATCGCAGATGTAGGGCGCAGTACGGCGCTTGTCCCTTGTGGACTCTCGGGCGGTTGGATCGTGGCACATTTTCGTGACCTTGACCCCCTGGAAGGTGTCGGACGGTTGTTCTAACGTTGACCCTGTGAACGGAGTGTTGGCGCAGGTGGAGGCGGATGTCGCCGAGTTGGCGACCAGTCCCCTGTGGACACTTTCGGACGCCGAGATCACCGACGAGGTCCGCCGAGTCCATACGGCGATCCAGCAGTTGTCCGGCCGGTTCCTGACGTTGATCGGCGCGGCCGACAGTCGCGAGATACCGTACAACGCGGGTGCGACCGGGACGGCGAACTGGCTGACCTATCTGCTGTCCATGCGGCACAAGGATGCTGTCGGTTGGACGAAGCTGGCCAAGCTCTTGCCGGAGACACCGGTTGTCGAGGAAGCATTGGCAGCGGGGCGGGTCACCGTCGACCAGGCGCGCGTCATCGCCAAAACCGTGCACGATCTGCCGTCGGCGGTCGGCGAGGCGGGTAAGGCGAAAGCCGCCGACGTGTTGACGAAGCTGGCTGCCGACGACCGGCTGCGGCCGGAGACGCTGGAGAATCACCGGTCGCAGATCCTGGAGCTGGTCGCACCCG
>NZ_JBFBAZ010000061.1:0-46876 GCF_040682475.1 Hamadaea sp. NPDC051192 | reverse complement strand
TGCGGAGTGGCTGTGACCAGCAACATCACAGCCGTGAGAAGGAACCCCGCGACAACGCGGCGGCGGCCAGGACGGTCCATCATGGACTCCTCTCGGGGCACTCCGGGTCGGAGCTGACTGAGAGTCTCCTGCGAAGGTTTCCATTTAGCAATACCTGTATGTACCGGAAAGGCATCGCCCCTTGTAGATGCCGAGGATGGCCAGCGATCGACTGCAAGCGATCACTCTTCTCAGGGACAGACACCCGCCGCCGCGCCCGAGCAGTTTCATCGCCAACGCCGTGCACGCCACGCCAACGGAGCCGGCGCCGTCGGCAACGAACCCCTTGGCCGCCCTCCAGCGGGAGAGCCGTCTATTAGGCTGCCCGGATGGAAATCAGGGGTGGCGGAGCGCTGGGAGCCGAGGCGGCACGCCGGCTACGCCAGCTGGGATCGGTGAAGTTCGGTCCCGAGAGTTCCGGGACACCTGCACCGCCGTGCCGTTCTGGAGCGGCTACATCTGACTCGCTTGCAGATCACGGTTATGCATGCTTCCGACGCCCTGGGATGCATGCATAATCGTGATCTGCATCCGGAAGGGATCACTGTGAGGTGGCGAGGCGGACGCCCGGCGATCTCAGCGGCTCAGCGCGAGATCTGTCGGCGCTTCGGAGCGGAGCCGTTGCTGCCGCAACCGCGGACGATGATCGGCCTGGCGCTGACTCGCCCACGAACGCTCGAGCCGCTCAACGCGCTGCGCCACCCTGTCACAAGTGCCGGCAATGGATGGTTCGTGTGGCGCGGACCCTCGATTCCGCGCGACGACGATCAGTTCTTCAGCCCATTGCACGTCGAGCACCTCGATGTGCACGCACCAGAACTTGCTCCTTACCTGGCACTGCCGCCAGGGTGGGGCGTGGTCTTGGCGCCGGGATATGAAGATGTGTGGTACGACGCGAACCTGCTCGACATCTAGCGAACGGCAGTCGGTCAGGCGTAGCCGGACGAGGGAGTGGACCGTGCGTTCGACCACCGATCGGGTTGCGGCACACTGATGGCTTCGACGTGACAGGAGTAGGCCGTGACTGTGACCGCGACCACCCGCCGGTTCGTGACCCGTTTCGCTGTGGTGCTCGCGCTGGGCGTGACGATGCTGGCGGCCGATCCCGCGACGTCCGGCGCGTGCGCCTGCGGGGCGTTCGTGGCCAACGACAAGCTGTATCCGCAGCGGGAGACCGCGTTGGTGGAGTTGTCCGGCCGCAGCGAGTCGATCACCTTGTCGGTGCAGACCAGTTCGCAGGCGAATCAGGCGGCGTTTCTGATGCCGGTTCCGGCGCGCGCCCGGTTCGAGATCGCTGACGCGAAGCTGTTCACCGAGCTGGATGAGATCAGCCGTCCCGAGGTGAAGGTGCGGCGCGTGACCGTCAGCGGGGACGGCGCGGGCGCGCCTCCGGGGCAGTCGGCCAACGATGTGACCGTCGTCGACCACGTCGAGGTCGGCCCGTACGAGGTCGCTCAGCTCAGCGGCACGGACGCGAGCGCGGTGTCGCGATGGCTGACCGACAACGGCTTCACCTTGCCCGAGGCGCTCGGCGGGGCGCTGCGGCCTTACCTCGCCGAGGGTTGGCTCGTCGTCGCGGTACGCCTGGCGCCGACCTCGGGCAGCCTTTCCGACGGCCTGCCACCGATGCGAGTGGCGTTCGAGACGGAGTCGCCGGTCTACCCGATGCGGCTGTCTTCGACGGCGGAGCTCAGGCAGCCGCTGCGGCTGTATGTGCTGGCGGATCACCGGATGGACATGAGCAACCCGGCTCCGAAGGGCAGCAGCGCGGCGGACCTCACGTACGCCGACGAGGTGACGGCGGACCCGCAGCACCCGACGGTGTCCGCGTTGCTGACCGGCCCGCGCTTTCTGACGCGCTACGACGCGGTGTTCAATCCGAAGCAGATCACCGAGGACATCCGGCTGACGCAGTCGGCGTCCGATGAGCACTATCGCGCGGTCGTCACCGTCACGAAGTACGTCCAGTCGCCGTGGCCGATGCCGGGCGTGCCGCTGCTCCTGCTGGCTCTGATCGTCCTGGCGGCGGTGGCCGTCGCGGTCACGATGCTCGTACGCCGCCTCAAGACGCGGGTCTGACTCAGGTCGTCAACGCCTGCACCGCGGCGTCGAGGTCGACGACGTCGGCGTACTTGGCGTCGAGGTCGAACAGGTTCGCCTCGTGCGGCGACGGATGACGGTCGGCGCAGGCCTGCCGCACGACCATGGGGCGGAACCCGTTCTGCAGCGCGTCGACGGCCGAGGCGCGTACGCAGCCGCTGGTGGAGAAGCCGCCGATGGCCAGGGTGTCGATGCCGGCGGCGGTCAGCCACGCGGCCAGCGAGGTGCCGGCGAACGCGCTCGCGTAGTGCTTGAGCACCACGTGGTCGGTCGCCGCCGGGGCGATGTCGGCGGGGAACGCCCCCCAGGGGCTGGCCTCGGCGAACACTGCCAGGACGGGCACCTTCGCGGCGAACAGGGGCGCTTCGGCGCAGGTGGCGTCGGCGTACCGGACGCCGGTGTAGATCACGGGAAGGCCGGCGGCGCGGGCAGTGGTCAGCAATGTGGACATCGCGGCGAGGGCGGCGTCGGCGGTGGTCAGGTAGAGCGGCGAAGCCGGATCGGTGTAGGCGGTGACCGGGTCGACGAGCAGAACGGCCGGGCTGCGCCCCCAGCCGAGTCGCTGGGCGAACCCGGCGGTGGCGTAGTCGCCGGAGAGGCCCATGTCAGATCACGCCTCGCGTACGCAGGTCGTCGCGGTCGGCTGGGCTCAGGCCGAGCAGGTCGCCGTAGATCTCGTCGTTGTGCTGCCCGAGGGCGGGACCGGCCCAGCGCACCGAGCCGGGGTCGGCGGACAGCCGGGGGGCGACGTTCTGCATCGGCAGTTCGCCGAAGTCGGGATGCGGCACGCGGACGACGGCTTCGCGGGCCGCGATGTGCGGGTCGGCGAGGATGTCGGCGGCGGTGTTGATGCCACCGGCCGGTACGCCCGCGGCGTGCAGGTCGTCGAGGAGTTCGGCCGCGGGACGGGTACGCGTCCAGGCCGCGATGATGTCGTCGAGTTCGGCTTGGTGCGCACCGCGGGCGCCGTGGGTGGCGTACCGGGGGTCGGCCGCCAGGTCGGGGCGGGCCATCACCTCGGTGAGGCGGCGGAACACGGTGTCCTGGTTCGCGGCGATGAGCACGTCCGCCCCGTCGTCGGTGGGATAGACGTTGCTGGGCGCGACGTTGGGCAGGATCGCGCCGGTGCGTTCGCGCTGGTACCCGGCGACGGCCCATTCGGGCAGCAGGGATTCCATCATCGCCAGGACGGCTTCGTAGATGGCCGAGTCGACGACCTGCCCCCGGTCGGTGCGTTCACGGGCGTGCAGGGCGGCGAGGGTGCCGTAGGCGGCGTACGTGGCGGCGAGGGAGTCGCCGAGGGAGATCCCGGCTCGGGAGGGCGCTCGGTCGGGTTCGCCGGTGACGTGGCGGATGCCGCCCATCGCCTCGCCGATGGAACCGAAGCCGGCGCGCGGCGCGTACGGCCCGGTCTGGCCGTAGCCGGTGACGCGGACGAGGATCAGCCGCGGATTGATCTCGCTGAGCACGTCGTAGCCCAGGCCCCAGCGTTCGAGGGTGCCGGGGCGGAAGTTCTCCAGCAGCACGTCGGACCGGGCGACGAGCTTGCGGACGATGTCCTGGCCGGCCGGCGTACGCAGGTTGCAGGTGACGGACTTCTTGTTGCGGGCCACGACCGGCCACCACAGGCTTTGGCCGTGCGGCTTCTCCCGGCCCCATTGGCGCATGGGGTCGCCCTTGCCGGGGTCTTCGAGTTTGATCACTTCGGCGCCGAAGTCGCCGAGCAACTGGCCGCAGAAGGGCCCGGCCAGCAGGGTTCCGGTCTCGATCACCCGGATGTCGGATAGCGCCCCAGTCACGGCCGCATCCTATGCTTGGGAAACACCGTTTCGCTAGAGGGAACCCGAGGGGCGGACATGGAGATCGTCGAGGTCGGCCCGCGCGATGGGCTGCAGAATGAGCGCACGCTGCTGGACACCGCGACGAAGGTGGCGTACATCGAACGGGCCGTGCGGGCGGGCATCCGGCGAGTGGAAGCAGTCGGCTTCGCGCACCCGGCTCGCGTACCGCAGTTGGCCGACGCGGAGGCGGTGCTGGCCGCGCTCCCCCGCCATCCGGGGGTCAGTTACAGCGGGCTGGTGCTCAATCTGCGCGGCCTCGACCGGGCACTGGCCGGTGCCGGCGTCGACGAGGTGAACTACGTGCTGGTCGCCACCGACGAGTTCTCCGGGCGCAATCAGGGCATGACGACGGCGGAATCGTTGCGGCAGTGGGAATCGGTGGCCGCAGCGGCGCGCGCGGCCGGGCTGCGTACGGCGGTCACGATCGCCGCGGCGTTCGGGTGCCCGTTCACCGGGGAGGTGCCGGTGAGCCGGGTCCGCGATCTGGTCGCAGCCGCCGCGCAGGCGCAGCCGGACGAGATCTGCCTGGCCGACACGATCGGCGTCGGCGTACCGGTGCAGGTCGCGGGGTTGGTGACGGCCGCTCGCGAGGCCGCGCCAGGGGTTCGGCTGCGGGCCCACTTCCACAACACCCGCAACACCGGGTACGCCAACGCCGTGGCCGCCCTCGACAACGGGGTGACGGCGCTGGACGCGAGCACCGGTGGCATCGGCGGCTGCCCGTTCGCTCCGGCCGCCACCGGCAACATCGCCACCGAGGATCTCGCGTACCTGTTGCGGCGGTCGGGGCTGCTCGACGGGGTGGACGAGCGCGCGCTCGCGGAGACGGGCACCTGGATCACCGGGCTGCTGGGGGTCGCGACGCCCGCGTTACTGGGCCGCACCGACGTCTTCCCGCCGGTGGAGGCGGGCTGACCGAACCCTTGCCACCGGATGGAAACGGTGTTTCCATTTGAGCCATGCTGCTACCCGGAGGCGCCGACCTGTCGATCGCGAACGGGATCCGCGAGTTCGCCCGCGCCACGCCGAACGCCGTCGCCGTGATCGACGGGGACCGGCGGCTCAGCTACGCCCAGCTCGACGACCGCTCGTCCCGGCTGGCCACCGCGTTGCTCGCCGCCGGTCTGCGTACCGGGGACCGGGTGGCGCTGCTGCTGGGCAACCGGCTCGAGTACTGCGAGATCGCCGCTGGGCTCGCCAAAGCCGGGCTGGTCATGGTCCCGCTCAACCCACGGCTCACCGCGCCGGAGATCGCCTTCATCGCCGAGCACTCCGGGGCGCGGGCTATCATCGCCGACGAGACGCTGGAGCAGCTCGCCCCGCCGCTGGATCATCGGCTGATCGTCGGGGACGCGTACGAGGCACTGCTGGCGCGCAGCGATCCGAGGGATCCCCGAATCCCCGTCAGCGAGCACAGCCCGTTCTGCGTCGCGTACACGTCGGGCACCACCGGCGACCCCAAGGGCGTGCAGATCTCGCACCGTTCCCGGGTCCTGACGTTCTACGCGACCGCGCTGGAATGGGGGCTCGGACCCGGTCGCCGGGGCATCGCGGTCGCGCCGATGTACCACGGCGCGGGCTTCGCGTTCGCGTACGCGTCGGTGTTCTGCGGCGGAACCGTGAGCATGCTGCGGACGTTCGACCCGGGCGCGGTGCTGGAGATGATCGCCCGCGAGCGTGCCCAGTCGGTCTTCCTGGTCCCCACGCACGCGCAGCTCCTGCGGGCGTTGACCGCGGAGCCGGCGGCCGACGCGGATCTGTCTTCTCTGGACACGTTGTACTTCAACGCGGCGGCGTTGCCCCGCCCGCTCAAGGAGTGGGTGCTGGACGCCTTCCCGGGCGTCGGCGTCCACGAGCTGTACGGCTCGACCGAAGCCGGGGTGGTGACGAACCTGCGGCCGTCCCACGCCCGCGGCAAGGCCGGATCGGTTGGGCACCCGTGGTTCGCGACCGAGGTACGCATCGTCGGCGACGACGGCGAGGCGGTGCCGCCGGGCGTCCCGGGCGAGCTGTACAGCCGCTCGCCGTTCCTGATGAACGGCTACTACCGCAACGACGCGGCGACCGCGGCCTGCACGACCCCGGACGGTTTCCTCACCTCGGGCGACGTCGCGATCGCCGACGACGAGGGCTTCATCAGCATCGTGGATCGCAAGAAGGACATGATCATCACCGGTGGGGTCAACGTCTATCCGCGCGACGTCGAGGAAGCCCTGGTGACCCATCCGGCCGTGATCGAGGCGGCCGTCGTCGGCGAGCCGGACGAACGCTGGGGTGAGCGCATCGTCGCGCACGTCGTGTGCCGCGCCACGGTCGACCCGGCCGACCTCGACGCCCATCTGCGCCCACGGCTGGCCGGATACAAGCTGCCCAAGGCGTATCGGTTTCCGGCCTCGCTGCCCCGCAACGCGGCCGGCAAGGTAGTCAAACGACAGCTGAGGAGCCCCGAACCGTGAGAGCACACGTCGAACTGATCCATGAGGACGACTACATCTGGCACGCCGGCGAGCTGCCGTTCGGCGAGGGGAAGGTCCGCGAGCGCCGGCTTTCCGTCGACGAGGAGGACGGATCGGCGTCGCTGTCGCTGGAGTTCCCCGACGACTGGGGTCGTGGCGGCGGCGTCCCGCACGCCGACACCGAGTTCTATGTGGTCTCCGGCTCCCTGCTCTACGGCGGGCGGGAGCTGGGACCCGGCGGCTACGTGCAGGTCCCCCTGGGCGTGCCGATGGACTGGATCAAGGTCCGCGAGGGCAGCCGCATCCTGCACTGGCGCGAGTACGGCGACTGCGGGTTCGACCCCGACGCTGCCCGGCACGCCGACGCGGTCGGCGAGGTGTCCGTCGTGGACTCCCAGGCGATGCAGTGGACCGCCGCGCCGACCGTCGGGCCGATCACGCCCCTGTACATCAAGCTGCTGCACCGTGATCCGAAGACCGGCTTCTACACCCGACTCATCCACGCCGAGCAGGGCTGGACCGATCACCGGCTGGCGCACCACCCCTGTTACGAGGAGTTCTACACGCTGGCCGGGAAGATGGCGTACAACTTCGGCGACATCGACGACGGCACCTACTGCTTCCGGCCCGCCGGGGTCAAGCACGGCCACTTCGTCGCCGAGACGCAGATCGACTGGATCATCCGGTCCGACGGCGAGCTGATCAACTGGTACACCACCGAAGAGTGGATCAAGTGGGGCGGTACCGCCGAGAACTACGAGGACCACCACGCGCCGGTCATCTCCACGATGCCGGTCCGCTCCCGGTCGCGCGGTCCGTGGTCCGGCGACGGCATGTGACACACCGGCCGGTGCGGTCACCCGCACCGGCCACATCCATTCCCGACGGTCACCGGGTCACATAGGAGCCGCCGGGCTCACCGATCACTTCACCCTTGTCGTACGCGATGCGCCCGCCGACGATCGTGGCGACCGGCCAGCCCTTGACCGTACGCCCGTCGAACGGGCAGTGATCCTGTCCCGACAGCAGCAGCTCGGCGGTGACCAGCTGCTCCTTCTCGGGGTCGATGATGGTGATGTCGGCGTCGGCGCCGACCATCAGGCTGCCCTTGCGACCGGCGAGCCCGTACGCCTTCGCGGGGTTGGCCGAGGCCAATTCGGCGACGCGCTGCGCGCTCAGCCCGCGCTTGTGCATGCCTTCGCTGATCAGCACCGGATAGAGCAACGCCGTGCCGCCGAACCCGGGCAGCGCCGGCCACAACTGGTCGCCCTTGTGCTCTTCGAGGCAGCAGGCGTGATCGGAGGCGACCCAGTCCACGGTGCCGTCGGCGACGGCCGACCACAGCGCCTCGTTGTCCTCGGCCGACCGGATCGGCGGGTTCACCTTGCCGCCGAGCCCGCCACGGCGATCCAGCTCGTCGTGATCCAGGCACAGGTGGTGCAAGGTCACCTCGCAGCGCAGGTCCAACCCGAGCGTGCGCTTCGCGGTACCCGCTGCGGCGATCGCGTCCGCCGACGACAGGTGCAGCAGGTTGACCGGGCAGTTCGTCGCCTGGGCGAGGGTGGTGGCCTCGCCGATGGCGACCCGTTCGGTCAACGGCGGCCGCGCGTCCGAGTACGCCTTGAGAGTCTGCGGGTCGCCGGCCGCGCGTACGCGGTCGATGAACAGGCGCATCAGCTCGGCCTGCTCGCAGTGCAGCGACAGCGACACCCGGCGGCCGGGACGCTGGTTCGCCGCGACCGCCTCCATGATCTGGTAGAGGTGGCCGAGGTCGTATTCGTCGCTCATGGTGAACGCCTTGGCGTCCCGCGAGTCCGCCGACAGGTTGAATCCTTTGTAGAACATGTAGTACTTGAACGAGCTGACCCCGTGCTCGTCGACCAGCGCCGGCACCTCCCCGACCTGGGCGGTGTCCATCGGGGCCAGGTGGAAGCCGTAGTCGGTCCAGGATCGGCCCGCGACGGCGGCCAGCACCTCGGGGAAGATCTCGGCGTACGGGCCGGTGCGGTTGAGGTAGTGCTGGCCGGTGCGGAAGTAGGACAGCACCGTCGTGACGCCGCCGACCAGCGACGAGTGGGTCTCCTCCGCTGCGTCGACTTCCAGTGGCCGATAGATGCCGAGATGGAAGTGCGCGTCGACCGCTCCCGGGAAGACCAGCCGGTTCCGGGCGTCGACGACCTCGACGGCGTCGGACACGGGGATCTCGTCGGCGATCGCCGCGATCCGGTTGCCGCGCACTGCGAGGTCCGCACGCACGGTTCCGGTGTAGGGCAGCACCAGCGTGCCTCCCTTGACGAGCAGGTCGTATCGGCTCACGGCCGCACCTCCAGGGATCATGCGTTTCGCACACTGTAACGGGGTTTCCTTTTTGCGGATAGCCCGGTACGGTTCCGCCATGACGCCCGCCGCCCTCGCCGGCATCACCGTGGTCGACGCCGCCACCCTGTTCGCCGGGCCGCTGGCCGCCACGATCCTCGGCGACTACGGCGCGGACGTCATCAAGGTCGAACACCCGGCCAAGGGCGACCCGTCACGCGGGCACGGGCCCGCCAAGGACGGCGTACCACTGTGGTGGACGATGCTCGGCCGCAACAAACAGACGGTCACCCTCGACCTCGGACGGGCCGAAGGCGCGGAGCTGGCGCTACGCCTGCTGGCTGACGCCGACGTGCTGGTGGAGAACTTCCGCCCCGGGACCTTGGAACGCTGGGGGCTCGGGCCCGACGTGCTGCACGCGATCAACCCACGGCTCGTCCTCGCCCGGGTCACCGCCTTCGGCCAGACCGGCCCGTACGCACGGCGGCCCGGCTTCGGCACGCTCGCCGAGGCGATGAGCGGATTCGCCGCGATCACCGGGCCGGCCGACGGGCCGCCGACGCTGCCCCCGTTCGGCCTCGCCGACGGGATCTCCGCGCTGGCGTGCGCCCAGGCGATCATGACCGCGCTGTATCACCGCGACGCCCGCGGCGGCCCCGGGCAGGTCCTCGATCTGGCCATCATCGAGCCGATGCTGACCGTGCTCGGGATGCAGGCGATGGCCTACGACCAGCTCGGCATCGTGCAGCAGCGCACCGGCAACCGCTCCGTCAACAACGCGCCCCGCAACACCTACCAGACCCGCGACGGCCGCTGGGTCGCCGTGTCCACCAGCGCCCAGGCGATCGCCGAACGCGTCATGCGCCTGGTCGGACTCCCCCAGGTCGTCGACGAACCCTGGTTCGCCACCGGCGCCGGCCGCGCCGCCCACGCCGACGTGCTCGACGAGGCCGTCGCGGCCTGGATCGCCGACCGGGACCTTGGCGACGTCGTCGCGGCGTTCGAACGCGCCGAAGCAGCGGTCGCCCCGATCTACGACATCACCGACGTCTTCGACGACCCCCAGTACGCCCATCTGGACAGCGTCACCACCGTCGACGACCCGGCGCTGGGCCCGGTCCGGATGCCCAACGTCCTCTACCGGCTCTCCCACACCCCCGGCCGCATCCGCTGGACCGGCCGCCCCCGGGGCGCCGACACCGCCGCCGTCCTCCGCGACCGGCTGGGGCTGACCAGCGACCGCATCGCCGACCTCGCCGAGAAGGGAATCGTCTGATGCTGTGGGACAGCCTGCGCGACGCCCGCGTGATCGACCTCGCCCACCCGATGCGCCGCGGCATGCCGCAGTCGCCCAACCATCCGCCGTTCCGGATGACCCTGGAACGCCGCCACGGCGACGTCGTACGCGCCGACGGCGGATCGGCCGCGAACGAGATCATCGTCACCGGCGCACACGCGGGTACGCACATCGACGCGCTCGCCCACGTCTCGCACGACGGGCTGCTGCACGGCGGCCGCCCCGCCGCCGACCTGCAGTCCCACGACGGATTCCGCGAACTGGGCATCGAGACGTTCACGCCGTATCTCGGCCGGGTCGCCGTCCTCGACGTCGCCGCCGCGCACGGCGTCGAGGTGCTGCCCGCCGGCTACGAGGTGACCCCGGCCGACCTCGACAAAGCCGCCGCCGGGGTGTCGTTCTCTCCCGGCGAGGCGATCCTGGTCGGCACCGGCTGGTCCCGGCACTGGGAGGACCGCGACGTGTTCATCGGCCTCACCGGCGGAGCACCCGGACCGGGGGCCGACGCCGCGCGCTGGTTGGCCGCCCATCGGCCCCGGCTCGTCGGCGCGGAAACCATCGCCTTCGAGCACATCCCCGCCGGGCGTGGGCACGCCGTCCTGCCCGGGCACCGGATCCTGCTCGTCGAATCGGGCATCCACATCATCGAGACGATGCGGCTGACCGAACTGCTGGACACCGGCGTACGCGAAGCGCTGCTCGTGGTGAGTCCGCTGCCGATCGCCGGCGCGACCGGATCACCCGTACGCCCCCTGGCGGTGCTCCCATGACCGGCCCCGGCCGCTGGGTGCCGATCGGGCTGACCGGCCGCAGGCTGGTCATCGGCAAGCGCAGTTCGAGTCACGCGAGCGCCCGCCGCAGGACGGTGATCGTGTGACCGCAGTTGCCGAGTTGGCCGCGTTCGCCGCCGGATGCCGGGCGTCCCTGCCCGTCGCGGTCGCCGACGACGTCCCGCGCCGCGTCCTCGACATCGCCGGACTCGCATTGGCCGCCCTGGCCGAACCGAACGCCGACGCCGCACCCGCAGTCGCCCGCGCCGCCCGGCGCTGGGGCGGTGTCGGCGAGGCCACCCTGTTCGGCACCGGTGAACGCCTGCCCGCTCCCCTCGCCGCGCTGGTCAACGGAACACTGGCGCACGCGCTCGACTTCGACGACACCCACCTGCCGTCCGTGCTGCATCCCAGCGCCGGAGTGGTGCCCGCCGCCCTGGCCGCCGCAGAATCGGTCGACGCCGACGGCGACCAGCTCATCGCCGCCGTCGCCGCCGGGATCGAGATCTGCAACCGGCTCGGCATGGCCGCGTACGACCGGGAGCTGCGCAACTCTGTGTTCTTCGAGCGCGGCCTCCATGCGACCTCCATCTGCGGCGCAGTCGGGGCGGCCGTGGCCGCCGGGCTGCTGCACGGCCTCGATGGAGCCGGCCTCGCGTCGGCGATGGGCGTCGCGGCCAGCATGGGCGCCGGACTGATCGAGGCCAACCGGACCGGCGGGACGGTGAAGAAGGTCCACAGCGGATGGGCCGCCCACGCCGGAGTGTCTGCCGCCGTCCTAGCCGCGGAGGGCCTCACCGGGCCGCCGACAGTCCTGGAAGGACGGTTCGGCTTCTTCGCCGCGTACACCGACGGGCGGTTCGACGCCGACGCGTTGCTCGGCGACCTCGGTAGCCGGTGGGAACTGCTGCGCACGGTCTACAAGCCCTATCCGACCAACCACTTCACGCATCCCGGCGTCGATTGCGCACTCGCGTTGCGGGCAGCCGGGCTGGACCCCGACGACGTCGCCGAAGCGGAACTCGGTGTCGCAGCGCCGACCCTGCGCACGATCGCTGAACCGGCGGCGGACAAAGCCCGGCCGCGTACCGCGTACCACGCGAAGTTCTCCGGGCCCTACACCGTCGCGGCCGCGCTGACCGGCGGTGGCGGACTCGGCCTGTCCCTCGACGACTTCACCGAGCTACGCCAGGACCGGCTGGCGCTGGCGGCTCGCGTACGCTGCGTCGCCGACGAGCGGGCCACCGAACGCTTCCCCGAGGCGTTCGGCGCGGTCCTCCGCGTGGTGACCCACAGTGGGGCTCGGCTGGAGCACCGGGTCGAGTCCTCCCGGGGCGGGCCGGAGCATCCGCTGACCGCCGACGAACTCGGCCTGAAGTTCGCCGTCAACACCCAGGCGACGCTGACCTCGGCCCGCGCGGACGCGCTGATCGCCACCGTGCTCGGCCGGGGCAGCGCCGCAGCGATCCTCGCCGGCTGCCGCCCCTGACCCGCTACCCCCGCCGGGCGCTGCACCCTGCTCGCGCTGCCCCCGCCCGCACCGCGTTTTTTGGGCGCTGGATCACGGATCTCGGTCGAATCATCCTCCAAGATTCGACACGGAACCCTGATCCAGCGCCAAAGGGCGGCGGGGCCCGAGCCGGTGGGTGTTACGCGACGGCGCTCTCGCTGAAGATCGGGTCGTAGATGTTCTCGCTGTCCTTCACCCCGATGCCGAGCGAGACCCCCTCGTCGAAGCTGAGGTCGACCACCTCGTAATCCAGCACGTCGTCCGTGCCCTCGGCGTGGAACGGCCCGTAGATCCAGTTGTTCCAATAGGAGTTGACGTAGACGTAGACGGTGTCGCCGTCGTTGCGGGTGTCGTAGATCCAGAGCAGCTCGTCGTCCGGGTGGAACTCCACCTTCGCGACCATGCCGTTGCTGTCGTACATCTCGATCTTGACGGCCACGCCGCCGGGATCGGTCTTGAAGTACGTGTCGTCGAAGCCGTCGTAGAGCATGCAGCCACCGGTGACCTTGGTGACCGGCAGGTTGCCGCGCACACGAGCGCAGTTGCCGGTGTCGACGACGGCGAACTTCACCGTGAGAGTGCCGTACGCCTGAGCCGGTGACGGAACCACCAGGAGTGACCCGAGGACGCCCAGGACGGTGAGGACGGCTCCGACGAGAGTTCGTCGTGCTGTGTGCATGTCTGCTCTCCAATGCGCTGCGACGGATGGCGAGTCGGCGATCGGCCGCTCTGTCCATGATGTACACAGGCTTGAGGTCCGAGATGGTTGTCATGCCGAGCGATACTCGCCCCGTCTCGCTCGCCCGCGCCAGCTGCGGCCGCTTCGGCCTGGCAGGGCTCGCTCCGCGACGGGGGGACTAAGGGAAAGCCCTGGTGGCGTGATCAGGGTTACTTCCCGATGTACGCGACGCCGGGCTGGGCGATGCTGGCAAGGTGGCATTGGATCTTGGTCAAGCAGTGGTCCCCTGGCGAGCCGTACGCGCCGGCAACGCAGCACGATACCTGCGCGCTTTCGTCTTCTCCGGCATCGGCACCGTCCTGCTGATCCGCGTCTACCTGGGCATGACCGGTTACCCGAAGCTAGGCGGCGGCAACCTGCACATCGCGCACATGTTGTGGGGCGGACTGCTGATGGTCGTGGCCATCGGTGCGGCCACGATTCTCTACGGGCGAAGCGCCCGGTTCGCCGCAGCGGTGGTGGGCGGTGTGGGCTTCGGGCTGTTCGTCGACGAGGTCGGCAAGTTCATCACCCAGGACAACGACTACTTCTATCGCCCGGCGGCGAGCATCATCTACCTGGTTTTCGCGATTCTGCTCCTGCTCGACCGCCGGTGGCGGAACCGGGCCGTGCCGACTCGCGACCAACGCCGGGCGGACGCGGTGGACCTGGCCCTCGGCGGGATCGTCGTCGGGGTGACCGAACGCCAGCGGGCGGACGCGATTCGGTCGGTCGGCGTACCGGATGATGAGCTGGACCGCGCGGTGCTGCACCTGCTCGAAGCGTTGCCCGCGCGCGACGAGACCGCCGGCCGGCCCTGGTGGCGCCGCCTGACCGACTGGGCCGGCGCGACGCGCGACCGGCTCGCCCAGCGGCAGTGGACCGTCAACGTCGCGGCGGGCTGGATCATCGCTCAGCCGGTGCTGTTCCCGGTGATCGGCGTCGCCATCGACGCCGGACGCCTCGAAACGGAACCGACGGTGGTGGCGGTTCTGGTGACGCTCGTGATGACCGCGTTGGGGATCGTGGGCGCGTACCGGTTGCGTCGTGATCGGGCCGCCGCGATGCGATGGTTCGGGTTGGCCCTGACCATCGACCTGATGATCGGCCAGGTCTTCAAGTTCACCCTGAACCAGTTCGCGGCGGTTCCGGCACTCGCGGTCGATCTTCTGCTGCTGTCGATCGTCAACGCCGCACAGCTCGCGGCGGCCAACCCTGCCGCAGGATCACCCCGAGCGGACATCGGCGGCGCGTAGGAGGCGGCGGGCGGCGCGTACGACTGCCTCGTCGACCATGCGACCGGCGGCGTCGAGGCAGACCCCGGACCCGGACGCCTGCGCGGCGTCGAATCGGGCCACGAGGTCGGCGGCGGCCGCGATCTCCTGCGCGGTCGGGGTGAAGACCTCGTGCACGATCGGCAGCTGCGCCGGATGGATGCAGGCACGGCCGGAGAATCCCAGTCGGCGCAACGCGAATGTGCTGTCGCGCAACGCATCCAGGTCCCGGAAGTTCGTCGAGACCGGGGCGACCGGCGGGTCGATCCCGGCTGCGGCGCTGGCAAGCACGACGTGCGACCGCACCGCCAGCAGTTCCCGCTCGTCCGGCCCCGGCGTGATCCCGAGGTCGGCGGCCAGATCGGCCTCGCCCAGTTGCAGCCGGGCGACGCGGGGCGCTTGGGCGATGCGTACGGCGTCGAGGACGGCGGCTCCGGTTTCCAGCAGGGGCACCACCGGCGTGCTGCCGAGGCGTACGCCACGGTCGCGTTCGACGTCGGTCAGCACGGCGTCCAGCACTGCCAGCTCGTCCGGCGTCTGGGTCTTGGCGACGCACAGCCCGGCCAGTCCCGGCCAGGCCACCGCACGGGCGTCGTCGTGCCCGGCCGGTCCGGGATTGATGCGTACCCACACCGCAAGTCCGGAGGCGGCGCGGACGAAGGCGGCCGCCGCTTCGCGTGCCTGAGACTTGCGCGCGTAGGGGACGGCGTCTTCGAGGTCGACGATGAGTGCGTCCGCGCCTCGTGTGGCGGCCTTGGCGAGCTTGTCCGGGGCGTCGGCGGGCACGTACAGATAGGACCTCATCCGATCTGGCCTTTGCCGCTGAGCAGGGCCCGCGCGATGATCACCCGCTGGATGTCGTTCGTGCCTTCGCCGATCATCATCAGCGGCGCGTCGCGGTAGAGCCGTTCGACGCCGAACTCCGGCGAGTAGCCGTAGCCGCCGTGGACCTGCATCGCCAGCAGGGCGCAGTCCACCGCGGCCTCGGACGCGTACGCCTTGGCCATCCCGGCTTCCAGGTCGACCCGGCGGCCGGCGTCGGCTCCGGCCGCCGCCCAGTAGACCATCAGCCGCGACGACTGCACCTTCATCGCCATGTCGGCCAGCTTGAGCTGGATCGCCTGGAACTCGCCGATCTTCTGCCCGAACGCCTCCCGCTGGCCCGCATAGGCGAGCGCGGCGTCGTAGGCGGCCTGGGCGATCCCCAGCGCCCGCGCGGCCACGTTGATCCGCCCGATCTCCAGTCCGGACAGCACCTGCTGCATGCCGCGCCCCTCGACGCCGCCGAGCAGCGCGTCGGCCGGCACGTGGACGTCGTCGAACGCGATCTCGCAGGACTCGGTCCCCTTGTAGCCCAGTTTGGGCAGGTCTCGCAGTACCTCGAAGCCGGGCAGTCCCGCGTCGACGAGCAGGACCGACATGCCTCGATGGGCGGGCGTCGCCGACGGATCGGTCTTGCACAGCACCGGCAGCGGGTCGGCGTGCCGGGCGTTGGTGATCCACGTCTTGCGGCCGGTCAGCACGTAGTGGTCGCCGTCGCGGCGGGCGACGGTCCGGATGCCCTGCAGGTCGGTGCCCGCGTCGGGTTCGGTCAGGGCGATCCCCGTTCGCCGTGCGCCGGTCGCCAGGTCCGGCAGGTAGCGCTGCTTCTGCTCGGGCGTACCGTGGCGGGCGATGAGCCAGCTCGACAGGCAATGGCTGCCGAGGATGCCCGCGATCCCCATCCAGGCCTTGGCGATCTCCTCGAAGACCAGGGCGAACGACACCAGGTCCACGCCCAGGCCGCCGTACTCCGGTGGCACGGTCAGCCCGAACAGGCCCAGCTCGCGCATCGTGGCGACGATCTCGGCCGGGTACCGGCCCGACGCCTCCCACTCGGCGGCGACCGGGCGGATCTCCCGGTCGGCGAAGGTCCGCAGGGTGTCGCGGAACAGTCGCTGTTCCTCGGTCAGCTCGAAATCCACGGTCACTCCTCGCGCGTACTGGTGAAGACGGGCAGGTTGCGGCCGTCGGGCAGGCGCCGCCACGCCAGGCGTACCGGCAGGTCACACGCCGGATCCGACACGCCGACCAGCCAGGTCAGCAGGATCGGGCCTTCAGCCAGGCGTACGCGGGCGACCGTGAACGGCGTCTCGACGCCGGGAGCCGGAGCGCGATGGACGACCGTGTACGCGTCGACGACGCCCCGGCCGCTCGCCTCGACGTAGTCGTGATCGGAGTCGATCAGCAGCAGGCCGCAGGAGGTGCACATCGCCCGCGGCGGATGGTGCAGGTAACCGCAGCGGGCACAGCGTTGCAGCAGCAGCCGCTCCTCGGCCGTGGCCGCCCACCAGAGCACCGCAAGCTCGTCCTCGGCCGCGTTCACACTGCCTCCAGCAGAACGGTGGCGTGGCTGGAGAAGATGCCGCCGATCCCATGCACCAGCGCGGTGCGGGCGTGCGGGATCTGCCGTGCTCCGCAGTCGCCGCGTAGCTGTCGGACCGCTTCCACCAGTAGCAGCACCCCGAGCTGGCCCGGATGGCAGTAGGACAGGCCGCCGCCGGTCGTGTTGACCGGGATGCCGTCGAAGAACGTGCCCGCGCCGGGCGGGCAGAAGCCGAGCTGCTCCAGCGCGAGCGCGACGCTGACCGTGGTCGCGTCGTAGACCTGTGCGATGTCGACATCCTCCGGGCGCCATCCGGCGCGGGCGAACGCTCGCGCCCCGGCTGCTGCCGCGCCGGTGCTGAGCAGGTCGTCCGGTGTGGCCATCGCGGCGTGCGTCACCGACTCGCCGTAGCCGCGGACGAGGATGGGGCGCTGGGGCAGATGCCGGGCGCGGGCGGCGTCGGCCAATACGACCGCGCCGCCGCCGTCGGTCACCAGGCAACAGTCGAGTACGCCGAGCGGGCTGGACACCATCGGCGCGGTGAGCACGTCGTCGACGGTCAGCTGCCCGTCGCCGTGGCGGAACGCGGCGGGATTGCGCAGCGCCCAGTCGCGGGCCCGGACGGCGATCCGGGCCAGGTCGGACCGGGTGAGCTGATAGGTGTGCAGGTAACGCTGGGCGGTCATCGCGTAGTACGACATCGGCCACAGCGGGTGATAGGGCTGCTCGAACTGGGCCTCTGGGGTGGCCGCGTCGTAGCTGCCGCCGATCGCCCGGGATCGGGCGCTGCGCTGGTCAGAGGCGTACGCGATGACGACGACCGTGCACTGGCCGGCGGCGATGGCCTGGGCGGCGCGCGCGACGTACATCTCGAAGACCGATCCCCCGGCAGTCGTCGAGTCGGTCCAGGACGGACAGATGCCGAGCTGTTCGGCGAGCTGGGTGGCGGGAAACCGGCCCACTCCCGTGGTGGCGATCCCGTCGACGGCCGACGGTGGCAGCCCGGCGTCGGCCAGCGCGCGCGTCACCGCCTGGGCCAGCAGGTGATACGCCGGGCGGCCGGTACGGCCCAGGTCGCATTCGGCGGCGCCGACGATCGCGACCGTCATGGCCGGTCCGTCGGCAGGATCACGGTGGCGCTCGCCGGGCCCACGGCGATCCGGTCGTCGCTCACGACGTGCACCGCCAGGTCGACGGTGACGGTCGCGGCCTCGACGCCGCTGACCCGGCCGCTCAACCGGATCGTCTCCCCGGCGTATACCAGCGAGGCGAATCGGAATCGCAGTGCGGCCAGCCGAGCGCCGGGACCGGCCCACTCCAGCACCAGCTCGGCGAGCAACGCCCCGAACAGTTGGCCGTCGACGACCGGCCCGGCCAGGCCACGCTGAGCGGCGTACGCGGTGTCGTAGTGCAGGCGATGCCAGTCCCACGTCGCTCCGGCGTACAAAATCATGTCGGTGAGTCCGACGGTGCGCTCGCGGGCCGGAAGCTCGTCCCCGACGGAAATCATGCGCCGCCCCCGGGCCGATCGGCCAGATAGATGAGAGTCTCGGTGTTGACGGCCAGCAGGTGACCGTGCTGATTGCGGTAGGTCGCGACCGAGGTCACCAGCAGCATCTGCAAGCCCTGCGCGGTGGTGCGTTCGGTCATCGACTCGAGCCGCCACGCGACGGTGAGCACATCGCCGGCCGTGGCCGGAGTGTGGAACTCGTACGCGTTGCCGCCGCGAATGAGCCGCGTGCCGGGCACGTCGAGATCCCAGCCGTGGCCCGGGTAGCCCTCGGCGTCGGCGGCCTGGCCGGTGTAGGAGTTGGTCTCGCAGATCATCGTGGGCGGGGCGATCGGTTCCGCGCCCAGGTAGGCGGGATTCGACGCGCCGATGGCCTGGGCGAAGTAGCGGATCGCGGCCCGGCCGATCTCGTCCGGCGCGGTGTAGGTCGCCTCCCGGCCGATCTGGGCCCGCAGCTCGTCGGTGAGCAAGGTCATCGCAGCACTCCCCGGGGGACGACTTCGATCAGGAACTCCGGCCGCAGCAGCGCGTCGCAGACGACGGAGGTGACGACCGCGCCGGGGAAGCGCCGCTGCCGCAGATCGGCCAGCGCCGGATGGTCGGCGATCGCGGCGGGCGTGAGGTATTCCAGCAGGGTGACGGTGTCGACACCGCCCGCAGCGGCGAACACGGTGTCGATGCTGTCGTAGACGAACCCGGCCTGGGCGAGCAGATCGCCGTCGTGCAAAGCGGTCTGCGTCACCGGATCGAGCGCGCCGAACCCGGCGCCGAACACGTGCCGCCCGGCGACGACGGCGGGCTTGTAAGTGAGCGTGTCGTAGCGGGACCAGCCCGGGTTGACAGCCCTTCGAGAACCGGTGGTGCCCACCGCGTCGAGCGCCACCGCCGCGCCCGGCCGCACCGGGGTGTCGACCAGGATGCCGGCGGCAGCGGGATGCACCGGCCCGTCGCCGAGCAGGTCACGGCGCGGCCGCCCGCAGCGCGGATACTCCGCGCGGGTGGCGGTGGCGGTGTAGTCGGTCGTCAGCGTCAGCGCGTCCAGCCCGAGCCCGGCGGCGGCCAGCAGCTCGCCGGTACGCTCCAGGCACCAGCGGTACTGGTCGCGGAACGCGCCGTCGCCGGTGTGGACGCTCGGCAGGTAGACGACGCCGTCGGCGACCATGACCGTGTCCTCGCCCGCCGGGTAGGCCCGGCCGCCACCCTCGGCTGCCGTCACGGCCACGCGATACGGGTCAGCGCTGGCTGGGAAGCCGCGTACGGGGATCGTGGAGACGGGCACGGCGTGGTCGCCGAGCAATGCGGACCGGGCGGCGGCGAGGTGGTCGCGGTCGGCGGCAGCGGTCACGTATTCGGCGAGGTGCACGACGTCGGAACCGGCCAGCCCTGCTCTCGCGAGGGAGGCGGCTGCGGCGTCGTAGCCACCGGTCGCGGCGAAATGGATCGTCATCGCAGGCTCCGGATCAGGTCGGTGGCGGCGGCGGTCGAGAGCGCGCCCACGGCTAGGCGAGCAGTCATGCCAGGCTCCGCATCAGGTCGGTGACGGTCGCGGCGGTGGCGAGTCCGTCGACAGCGGCGGTCACGGCGTCGGCGCGGTCGCCGAGCGCGGCTCGGGCTTTGCGGCGTACGAGGTCGTCGAGGCCGGGGTCGCCGGGGCGGCCGCCGCCGTGCTCCGCGTCGGCGACGATCCATCCATCGTCCACAGTGGCGTCGGCGGGCGCACGTGCTGGATCGGCGTCCATAGTGGCTTCGATGCGGGCTGGGGCGTCGGCGGCGGGCATCTGGGCCTGGTCGGCGGGCCAGGCGAGCACGGTCGTACGCGCAGCGAGGCGAGCGGCGTCCGGACGGTCGGACCGGTCGAACGCCTCGACCGGCAGCGTCCCGTCGAGCAGTGCGACGGCCGCACACCAGGCGGCGGAGAACTTCGCCGCGTACGCCGTCGCCGGGGCGAGATCGCCGACGATGGGGACGGCGTCGGGGTGGAGGTGCAGTCGCAGTGCCGTGATCCGGCCCGGGTCGACTTGCTGACGCAGCTTCATAGCAGCGGTCACAGCGGCGTGACTGAGCTGGCAGGCCGGGTAGGGCTTGACGGTGATCGCCGCCGTCTCCCACCGCCGCCCGAGGTCGCCGAGCAGCGCCACCCGATCCGGTACGCGCCCGGCGAGCGCCCGATAGAGGCCACGCTCACCGTCGAGGGCGGACACGGGTCCAGTGGCCCCGGCAGCGGCCAGCCGAGCGGCGAGGATGCCGTTGTAGGCGGCGAATCCTGGGTGCAGCTGCTTGGTCGACGAGCCGGTGGCGAGGAATTCGAGCAGCCCGCTGGCTCCGCTGGCGGCGATGCCGATCGCGTCCGTGGTGCGTTCCTCGTCGAGGTTCAGCAAGCGGGCCGTGGTGACGGCGGCGGCGACGGTGCCGCAGGCGGATGTGGCGTGGACACCCCGGGCGTGGAAGGCGTGCGGTGCGGCCGCGCCGAGCCGGCAGATCGTCTCCACCCCCGCGACGTACGCCGCCAACAGCTGCGCGCCGGTCGCACCGGTCTGCTCGGCGACGGCCAGCACGGTCGGGGCGACGACGGCGGTCGGGTGCACGAGTCCAGCGGCGTGGGTGTCGTCGAAGTCCAAGGCGTGCAGGGCAACGGCGTTGCCGCACGCCGCCGCCGGGGCGCCGACGCGGGTCGTCGTACCGACCAAGGTCGCTTCGGCCGGACCACCCAATCCCTGGGCGACCTGCGTGGCGGCGCTTGCCTCGTTTCGGCGTACCGCGCTGATCAGGCAGCCGAGCCCGTCGAGCAGCTGACGACGGGCTGCGGCCTGCACCTGGCCGGGCACGGCCGACAGGTCGAGGCGCGACGTCCACGCGGCGAGGTCACGCACCGAACGCCCCGGCGGCGGTCAGCGCGGCGATGCGGTCGGCGTCGTAGCCGAGCAGGTCGCCGGTCACGTAGGCGAAGTCCTCGTTGCGCCGGGGGGCTCGCCGGTAGGCCGGCGGCCGGTCGCCGACGCGTACCGGGGAGGCGACGGAGTGGACGGTCCCGTAGCGCGGGTGCTCGGTGGTGACCACCATGTCCCGGGCCAGCGTGTGCGGATCGCGCAGGGCGGCGGCGACGTCGTTGACGGGTCCGCACGGCACTCCGGCTGCTTCCAGCACGGTCAGCCAGCGGGCCACCTCCTGCGCACGGAACCGGGGTTCGAGCAGGTCCAGCAGCTCACCGGCGTTACGTTGCCGGTCGGCGAACGTCGCGAACCGCGGATCGTCGGGCAGCCCGAGGACACCGGCCAGCCGCCGCCAGAACTTCTCCTTGGCACAGCCGACGACCAGCCAGCCGTCCGCCGCCTCGAAGACCTGGAACGGCACCAGCGACGGATGCGCGGAGTGCCGGGTGCGTACGGGGGTGAAGCCGGCGCTCAGGTGCCACGTCGCCGGATAGGTCAGCAGACCGATCGCGGTGTCGAACAGGCTCAGGTCGCAGTCCAGGCCGACGCCGTCGCGCCGGGCCGCGTGCACGCCCGCGAGCAAGGCGATCGCGGCGACGAAGCCGCCCGAGTAATCCACCATGGACAGACCGGACTTGGCGGGCGGGCCGTCGGGCTCGCCGGTGAGCGCCATCCACCCGGCCAGGCCCTGCAGGACGTAGTCGTAGCCGGGCTGGGCGCTGCGCGGCCCGGTCATCCCGAATCCGGTCAGCGAGCAGCAGACGATGCGGGGGTTGCGGTGCCGCAGGTCGGCGTGGGTCAGCCGCATCTTGGCGGGGACGTCGCCACGCAGGTTGCTGTAGACCGCGTCGGCGTGCTCGACGAGGTCTTCGAAGACGGCCCGCCCGGCGTCGGCCGACAGGTCCAGCGACAGCGAACGCTTGCCCCGGTTGAAGGTCTCGAAGAACAGCGAGTCCTCGCCGTCGGCGTACGGGGGCACGTAGCGGCCGACGTCGCCGCCCGCTGACGGATCCTCGATCTTGATCACTTCCGCACCGAGGTCGGCCAGGTGCAGGCTGCCGAACGGGCCGGCGCCGTACTGCTCGACCGCGAGGATGCGCACGTCGCTCAGGGGTGCGGAGGTCATGCCAGCTCCCGGATCAGGTCGATGATCGCGTTCTGCGCTGCCCGGGTCTCGTGGGGCGCCAGACCGTGGACAGGTGGCGACAGCTTCACGGCGTCGGCGAGCCCGTGGTAGCGGGCGAGCCCCTCGGCCACGTCGTCGCGCGTACCACTGAGGGTGAAGGCGGCCGCCATCTTCGGCGGTACGCAGTCCGCGAGCCGGTCGGCGGGGCGACCGGCTCGCAGCGCGTCGACGGCGGCCTGATGCTCGGCGGCGAAGCCCGCGCCGGCGAACAGCTCGGCGTAGGTCTTGACCCCGGCGTAGAAGCCGACCGCGCCGCGTGCGGCGTGGCGGGCCGCGGCGGCGTCGGAGCCGACGCTGCAACAGGCGGACACCACGATCTCGGGCAGCCGACCGGATTCGGTTGGACGGCGGGCGGCCCCGCGCCGCAGGGCGGGCAGGATCGTCTCGGTGAGCACCGGCGGCGGGCACAGTTCGTGGGAGAGCCAGCCGTCGGCGATCTCACCGGCGAGCGCTGTCATCGCCGGGCCGACTGCGGCGAGGTAGATCGGGACACTGTCGCGAACGGGCGCGTACGGCCGCCGCCAGCCGCGGACCTCCACCGACGTATGTCCGGTGTGGAGGATCGGTTCGCCCAGGTGGGCACGGGCGATGATCGCGCGGATCGCCGCCACCGTGTCACGCAGCCGGGCCACGGGCGGGTCGAAGCCTGCGCCATGCCAGGTCTCGATGAGCCGCCGTACGCCGGAGCCGAGGCCGAGGCGGAACCGGCCGCCGGACAGCTCGTCGAGGTCGAGGGCGGCGAGGGCGGTCAGCATCGGGCTGCGCGCGAAGGCGAGCGCGACGCCGGTGCCGACGCCGATCGTGTTCGTGGCGGCGGCCATCGCGGTCGCCGTGATCAATGCGTTGCGGTGCAGTTCCGGGGCCCAGACGACGGCCGCGCCGGCGTCCTCGGCCCGGCGGGCGGCGTCGCGCAGCTCGGCGAGCGTCTCGCCCCACGGCTGGTAGTCCAGGCGGATCATGGCTGGATCGGGCCGGTCTTGGCGACCGGGAAGACGCCCTTGTCGTGCGGGGCGTCGCGTTTGTAGACCATGACCGCCCGCCGCCAGGACATCACCTCGTCGCCGTCCTGATTGAGGCCACGCGTACGGCAGCCGACGATGCCCGCGTAGGGACGGCTGGCCGATGGGCGGACGTCGGTCACGACGGACTCGGCGTACAGGGTGTCGCCGACGAACACCGGGTGGGTCAGCCGGATCTCGTCCCAGCCGAGGTTCATCAGCGCGTTCTGGCTCATGTCGGAGACCGACAGGCCGAGGACGATCGCGACCGACAGGCCGGAGTTGACGATGAGCCGCCCGTACGGCGCGCGCGCCGCGAACTCGGCGTTGAAGTGGTTCTGGTTGGTGTTCATCGTCAGCAACGTGAACCAGGTGTTGTCGGTCTCGCTGATCGTGCGGCCGAGCGGATGCTGATGGACATCGCCCACGGTGAAGTCTTCGAAGTAGCGGCCAACCATGGCGCCGACGCTAGCCACGCGCTGACCTGCCCGTCAAGAGCTTGTTTCTCACAGCGAATCAGTGTTTCCATAGCGCGATGGGACCGCACACTCACGGCTGGTGGATCCTGCTCCACCTCGTCCTGTTCGTCTTCTGGCTCGGCGGCGACCTGGGCGTCTTCTGGTCCAGCAGGTTCGTCCTGCGCCCCGACCTGTCCCCCGCCGCCCGGGCGACGGCGCTGCGCATCATGGGCGGGCTGGATCTGGGACCGAAGATCTGCCTGGTGCTCTTTCTGCCCAGCGGCGTCACCCTGCTCGCCCTGGAGCCGCACGGCGCGAGCCTGTTCGGGCTGAACCCGTTCGCGTGGCCGATCGTCGTGGCGGTCTGGCTGCTGGCGGCGGCCTGGCTCACCGCCACGATCAGCGACCATCACCATCCGGGCCGCCGCCGCTGGGTACGCCGCGCGGACTGGACGATCCGGATCACGCTCATCGTCGCCCTCGGCACGGTCGCTGTGTACACATTGGTCGCCGACCAGCCGTTCGGCGTGACCACGAATCCGCGGTGGCTCGGCGGCAAGCTGTTGCTCTACACGACCGCGATCGCGTGCGGGCTGGGCATCCGGCTCACGCTGCGCCCGTTCGGCCCGGCGTTCGGCGCGCTGATGAGCGGCGGCTCGACGCCGACGGTGGAACTGGCGATGACCCGGGCGATCAACGGCTGCCTGCCCTACGTCTGGGGCATCTGGGGCAGCGTGCTCGGCGCGGCGGCGCTCGGCGTCCTCAAGCCGTTCGCCGACTTGTAGCGCCCCGCTTCCATTGACGCCCATCTCACCCTGGCACAGACTGTTTCTCATGACGAAACAACGTTTCACACAAAGAAACACCAGACGCATTGCGGCCGGGCTGGCCGCGACGGTGCTCGCGGCCGTGGTGACGCTGCTCGGCACGCCCGCACCGGCGGCCGCGGCGTACGGCACGGTCGCCAGCTACGCGACGTCGGTCAACGGTGACGCCGCCGACGTCCACCATCCGGTCGCGCACACCGCGCACGACCCCTGGCCGGTGGTCCTGCTCCTGCAGGGCGCCAATGTCGACAAGGGCGACTACGCGTCGTTCGCGGCGAAGGTGGCCTCCTACGGCTTCGTCGTCGTGGTGCCCAACCACTTCCAAGTCCTGTTCGGACAACCGGGTCTCTACGTGACGGGCGAGCAGGCCGCGTGGACGGTGGCCTGGGCCGCGGCCGAGAAAACCCGGGCCGGCTCACCCCTGGCCGGTGCGATCGACTCCTCGACGCTGCTGCTGCTCGGTCACTCGTTCGGCGGTGCGGCCGGGCTCACGCTGGCCTCGGGCCTGTGCACGCCGCCGTTCTGCGCCGCGCCGACGCCCGCCCCGGCCCAGCTGAGAGCGGCGGCGTTCTTCGGGACCAACAACACGGTGCCCGCCACCGGCGTCAACCCGCCCATCGCCGCCGTCGTGCCGATCGCCCTCGTGCAGGGCAGCGCCGACGGGATCGCCACGCCGGCCGAAGGCCACGCCACCTACCAGGCGATCACGACCTCCCCGAAGCTCTACGTGAACCTCATCGGGGCCAACCACTACGGCCTGACCGATGGCCAGAACCCGGCCGGAGCCCGGCCCGACCTGTCCCCCCAAACCCTGAACCAGGCCACCAGCGTCGAGACGGCAGCCCGCTGGAGCGCCTACTGGTTGCGAGCACAACTCGGCGATCCGGTCGGGCGCGCGTGGGTCTACGGCATCGGCGACGCGGTCGACACCGCCGTCACCACCGAGGTCACCCGGTAGCGGCTCACCGACTCGGCCCGGCTCCCGGCTCGGCGGATCAGCCCTCGTAGCCGAGCTGGGCCGAGATCCGCTCGACCGCGGCGAGCAGCTCGGCGGCGGTGTCGGACTGCTCCGGCTTGAACCGGGCGGCCGGCCCGGCGACGCTCAGCACCGCGACCACGTGTCCGTCGTGGTCGAAGATGGGCGCCGCGATCGACGCCGCACCGGCCTGACGCTCCCCCTGCGAGGTGGCGTACCCACGCTTGCGGATCGAGGTCAGCTCCCGGCGCAGCTTGGCCGGGTCGGTGATGGTGCGGTCGGTCATCGGCGCCAGCGGATGACGACTGAGGTACT
This sequence comes from Hamadaea sp. NPDC051192, assembly GCF_040682475.1. Classification (NCBI taxonomy): domain Bacteria; kingdom Bacillati; phylum Actinomycetota; class Actinomycetes; order Micromonosporales; family Micromonosporaceae; genus Hamadaea; species Hamadaea sp. NPDC051192. Next base: position 20,990 of record NZ_JBFBAZ010000061.1, on the reverse strand, counting down.
CCTCGATGTCCGCCTTCGGCAGGAAGGCCAGGAACGCCTTCGACGAGCCGCCCGCGTGCAGCGGGTACGGGATGCCGAGGGTGACCTCCATCCGCAGCTCCTGGTCGGGCACCACCTGGTCGACGTAGAGCCGGGTGTCACCCCGGCGCAACGACAGCGTGGCCGTCTCCCCGGTGTGCTCGGCGAGGTGGCGCAGCTCCGGGGCGGACATCGCGCGCAGGTCCGTCCGCGCCAGGTACGCCCGTCCCAGCGCCGCGGCCGCGTGGCCGAGCGCGTACCGCCGGGTCGTCGCGTCCACGGTGATCAGATCGCGGCTGCGCAGTGCGGTGAGGATTCGGTGGACGGCCGCCTTGGTCAGGCCGAGAGCAGTGGCGATCTCGGTCACCCCGAGATCGGGTTGACCGCTGCGGCCGAAGTAGAGCAGCACGTCCATCGCCCGCTCGACGGCGGCGATGGAGCGGGACTGACTGTCGGCGTCGTCGTCGATCGACTTGGCTGCGGCACTGGTCGGCACGGGGCCCCTCCTGTCGGCATGGACGTGCGCCAGTCTAGATCGCGCGCCGCCGATCGGGGCGTGCTGGCTGGGCGTTGACACGGACTGTCGGCAATCGTTACCTTCACGGGAACAGCGTTTCCTTATGCGAAACGGAGCCCCGGCGGTGGACAGTGCGCAGCTGCGATCGGTGCTCGGCCAATGGCCGAGCGGTGTCGCCGTGGTCACCACGATAGCCACCGACGCCGACGGCGGCCGCCGGCCACACGGCATGACCGCGAGTTCCTTCTCGTCGGTCAGCCTCGATCCGCCGCTGATCTCGATCTGCCTCGGCGACCATCTGCCCACCCGTGCGCTGGTCGCCGCCTCGGGCGTGTTCTGCGTCAGTTTCCTCGGCAAGGACCAGGCGGACGTCGGCCGCCGCTTCGCCGGGATGCGGCCCGAAGTCACCGACCGGTTCGCGGGCCTGTCCTGGGAGCCGGGCTCCACCGGCTGCCTGCGGCTCGCCGACGGCACCGGCTGGCTGGAATGCCGGGTCGAGCACGCCTACCCCGGCGGCGACCACACGATCTTCGTCGGGCGGGTCCTCGACGCCGGCATCCCCCGCGTCAGCGCGCCGCTGCTGTTCCATTCCCGCTCCTGGGGCCAGCTGGCCGACCCGCTGCCCGACGAGATCACCATCTCCGTGCTGGACCGGCCCGGCTCGGTCTCGCCCGTGCTCGTGCGCGACATCGGCGACCTCCCCCGGGTCGCCGCCCTGGCCGCCGACGGCCACGTGGTCGCGTACGTCGACGACGCGTTCACCGCCGACCGCGAGACCACCGTCCTGGCCACCCTCGACGCGCTCGCGACGCTGCCCGGCGTCCAGATCGGCTGCGCCGAGACCGGGCCCGCGTCTCCGTTGCAGGTCCGTCGCGTCCTGCAAGACGCGGTGGTACGCGTACGCCCCGGCCGCCTGCGGGTGCGTCTGCTCGCCCATCACGGGCTCGGCCTGGTCAACGCCCTCGTGGCGATGAAGAGCGGCGTCCGGGAGTTCGACGCCGTCCTCGACGCCGCGACCGGCGGCCTGGCCGCCCACGATCTGCAGCTGCTTGCCCGGCAACTCGGCGTCGCCTGCCCGGCGGTGCTGCCCGAACTCGAAGCAAGGGAGTAACCGCATGGACCGCCTCACCGGCGAACGTCTCGTCGACGACATGACCGACGCCGAGCGTGCCCGTGCCCAGCGCGTGGAACAGATCCTGCCCGCCGTACGCGCCAACGCCGAACGGGCCGACGCCGACGCCGAGTTCCCGGTGGAGCACATCGCCCTGCTGCGCGAGGCGGGCCTGCTCGGGCTCGTCGTGCCGGAGGAGTTCGGCGGGCTCGGCGGCGGACTGCGCGACCTCGCCGCCGCGACGTTCGCACTCGGCACGGCCTGCCCGTCGACCGCGTTGGCGTACTTCTTCCACAACACCAGCGCATCGAGAGGCCTGCTGCCACTGGAGGCGATCGAGGTCGGCCTGTTCGACGACGCCGACGTGCCACAGGTACGCGCCTTCGCGCAGAAGGTGCTCACCCGGATGGCCGGCGGCACCTGGCTGGCGAACTTCGCCAGCGAGGCGGTCAAGAGCGCCAGCGCCAACATCGCGATCTCGACCACGGCGCGCCCGGCGACCCGCGACGGCGTACCCGGCTGGCGGCTGGACGGCGAGAAGTCGTTCGGCTGCGCGACCGGGGTGGCCGACACCTACCTCGTCACCGCCCGGCTCGACGGCACCACGACCGCCGACGGGCTGGCGCTGTTCCTGGTGCCCCGGCAGTCCGACGGAGTGGCCAGCCGGCCCGCGTGGGACGGGTTCGGCATGCGCGGCTCGGCCAACCACGGCATCACGCTGACCGACGTGTGGGTGCCCGCCGACGAGGCGCTCACCGTGCCCGGCGCGTTCGTGAAGATGCTGCAATGCAGCCGGGGCAGCTTCGTCGGCAACCAGCTCGCGATCACCGCCGTCTACGTCGGCTGCGCCCAGGGCGTCTACGACGACACCCTCCAGCGGCTCACCGCCAAGACCTTCGCCGACACCGGACGGCCGATTGCGGAGAGCCCCATGCACCAGGTGATCATCGGCGACATGACCGAGAACCTGGAGACCGCGTACCTGTGGCTGCGCCGCCAGCTGCTGCTGGAGACCTCCGAACCGCCGCTGGCGCCCAAGGGGGACGTCTACCGGCAGTGGCGGCTGGCCAAGGGCTCCATCTGCGAAGCGGCGTTCGCGGTCGCCGTCGGCGCGTTCAAGGCCAACGGCACCTCCGGCGCCACCCTGCACGGCACCATGGGCCGCGCCCTGCGCGACCTCGCGATGGGCCTGGTCATGACGTTCCCACCGGAGCGCGGGCGACTGGAGGCCGCGTCGATGCTCACCACCGACCGGGCCAACGCGCTGTTCGCTCCGGTCGCCCCGGCTGGTACGCGATGACGACGCCGCCGGCCACCGCGGACCTCGTCGACGGGGTCTGGCAGGACAGCGCGGACGACCTCGGATTCGCCCTGGAGGATCCGACGACCGGCGTCGCCGTGCGCGCCGCGGTCGGCACCGGCACCGACCGGATCGACGCCGCCATCGCGGCTGCGGATACCGCGTACGCCGATCCCGGGTGGTCGCAGTTGCCGGTCGACGACCGGGCCGCCCTGCTGGAGGCGATCGCCGACGCAGTCGACGGCGTCGCACCCCGGATCGCCCGTCTGGAGGCGTACGCGACGGGTGTGCCGGTGCAGCAGACCACGGTCCTGTCGGTGATCCTCGGCGGCGCGTTCCGGCTCGCCGCCGGCCAGCTTCGGCAAGGCTGGCTCAGCACCGCCGTCACCCGCGACGACGGCCGCGAGGCGTACGTGGACCGGCTCGGCTGGGGTCCGGCGGCGTGCCTGGTGCCGTGGAACGCACCCGCGCCGATGGCCGCGCACAAGGTCGCCAACGCGCTCGCGGCCGGGTGTCCCGCCGTCGTCAAACCCAGCGAGTACGCCCCCTACGGCACCCAACTGCTCGCCGAGGCGATCCATCGCGTGATCGCCGACGCCGGGCTGCCCGGCGGGGTGTTCCAGCTCGTCCACGGCGGCGCGCACCACGGCGCACACCTCGTCGGCGATCCACGGATCCGGGCGGTGTCGTTCACCGGCGGGCTCGACGGCGGGCGTGCGGTCGCCGCCACGTGTGCGTACGGGGTCAAGCCGGTGCAGCTGGAACTCGGCGGGAACAACCCGCTCGTGGTGTTGCCGGACGCTGACGTCGACGTGGCCGCGCGCTGCGCCGCCGACCTGCTCACCACGCTCAACGGCCAATGGTGCCGGGCGCTGGGGCGGCTCGTCGTGCCCGCCGACCGGCACGACGAGATCGTCGAGGCGGTGCTGGCCCGGCTGGCCCGGATCCACATCGGACCTCCGTTGGACGAGGCGACCGAGTACGGCCCGCTCGTGCACTCCCGGCATCGGCTTCTCGTCACGGCGGCGATCCAGACGCTGACCGAGCACGGCGGGACGGCACACCGCGCGACGGACGTGCCGCCGGACGGCACCTACCTGCCCCCGACCCTGATCACCGGCGTCGACCCGGAGCACACCACGAACGAGATCTTCGGCCCGGTCGCCGCCGTCCACCCATATTCCACCGTGGACGAAGCGGTGGCGCTGGCCAACGGCACTCCGTACGGGCTGGAGGCGTACGTCACCGGCGCGGACGAGACGGCGGCACTGGCCGTCGCCCGGCGGTTGCGCGCGGGCGAGGTGAAGGTCAACGGCTCCAGCATCATGAGCCTGCACCTGTTCACACCCCGGCCCGCCTGGGGCCTGTCCGGCATCTCCGAAGAGGGCACGGCCGAGACCCTGCGGTTCTTCACCAACGCCCGCGTCGTCGGCGTCGAGGGCGGCTTCGCGCTGCACGGCCGGCCATGACGCTGCGCGACCTGCTGCACGCCGCGGCGATCACGCACCTGCCCGGCGTCTACGACCCGCCGACCGCCGCGCTGGCCGTACGCGCCGGGCATCGGGCCGCGCACCTGTCCGGAGCGGCGTGCGCGGCACTCGACCTCGGGCTGCCGGACCTGGGCTACGTGCACGGCACCCACATCGCCGCCCGGGCGGCCCAGATCGTGCCCGCGCTGGCCGGTACGCCGCTGCTCGCCGATGCCGACACGGGTTACGGCGACGCGCTCCAAGCCGTGTGGACCGCCCGCCGGTACGCCGCGGCCGGCATCGCCGGGCTGCATCTGGAGGACCAGGTGCAGCCGAAACGATGCGGGCACCTGGCCGGCAAGGAACTGGCCGACGCCGACTCGGCCGCCCGCAAGATCCGCGCCGTCGCCGCCGAGGGGCTGAACCTGGTCGTCGTCGCGCGCACCGACGCGTACGCCGTCGCCGGGCTCGACGAAGCGATCGGGCGCGCCCAGCGCTACGTCGCCGCCGGGGCTGACGCCGTGTTCCTGGAAGGCGTGAACGGGCTCGACGAACTCGCCCAGGCGCAGCGAGCCATGCCAGGCGTGCCGTTGGTGCTGAACCGGTCCGAGGCCGGTGACGCCCCGGTGCACGGCGACGCCGACCTGCACGCCGTCGGCGTACGCCTGGTGCTGCACCCGGTCGCCCCGCTGCTGGCCGGTCTGCGGGCCGCGCAGCAGGCGTACGCGTCGATCGCCGCGACCGGGACCGCCGCGGGCCTGGACCGGTTGCCGTGGGCCGAGTTCACCGGGCTCGTCGGACAGGACGAGGCGCTGGCGCTGGACGCGAGGTACGCATGACCGATGTCGTGATAGCCGGAGCGGGTCCGGTCGGGCTGACCGCCGCCCTGGCACTGGCGCAGCGCGGAATCGAAGTGACCGTGCTGGAGGCGGGCGACGGACTGGCCGCCGAGTCGCGGGCGTCGACATTCCACCCGCCGACCCTGGAGATGCTCGACGACCTCGGCATCGCCGGCACGCTGATGGACCGGGGGCTGACCGCGCCGACGTTCGCCTATCGCGACCGGGTCGAGGGTCTGGTGGCGACGATGGATCTAGCGGCCCTGGCCGACGACACGCGGTTCCCGTTCCGGGTGCAGTGCGAGCAGTCGAAGCTGACCCCGATACTCCTGGCGCACGTGCGGCGGCTGGGCGGCCGGGTGCGGTTCGGCTGGCCCGTGGCGGCCGTCGACCAGACCGATGTCGCGGTGACCGCCCGCACGGCCGACGGCCGCGAAATCACCGGCGACTGGCTGATCGCCGCCGACGGCGCCCATTCGGCGGTACGCCGTAGCCTCGGCGTGCCGTTCGAGGGCCTCACCTATCCTGAACGGTTCCTCGTCGCGTCCACAGTCGAGGATCTGCCGGCCATGCTGTCCGGGCTGGCCGAGGTGAACTACGTCTTCGATCCGGTCGAGTGGTCGGTGCTGCTGCGTACGCCCGACCATTGGCGGGTGCTGCTGCCGGTGGCCGACGAGGTGCCCGACGAGGCGGCGCTGGCCGGAATGGACGCCCGGCTGCGGCTGGTCGCCGACCCCGGGCGGCCGTGGCGGGTGGCGCACGCGAGCATCTACCGGGTGCATCAGCGGGTCGCCGCGACCTTCCGATCCGGACGGGTGCTGCTGGCCGGCGACGCCGCGCACGTCAACAATCCCCTCGGCGGCCTCGGCATGAACTCCGGCATCCACGACGCCGTCGCGTACGCCGACGCCCTCGCCGCCGACGCCCTCGCCTCCCCCTCCGCCGACACCGATGCGTCTCGCGACCGAACGCGGCCGTCGGACGACGGCGTGACACAAGCGCGGGACGGCGTGACACAGCCGCGGGACGGCGTTGCCGAGGCGGTCGAACGGGCCGCCGCTCGGCGGCGCCGGATCGCGCTGGAGTTCGTGCAGACCGTGTCGCATCAGAACTACGCCCGGATGTCGGCCACCGACCCCGACGCGCGCCGCGCTCATCTGGACGAGCTGCGGGCGATCGCCGCTGACCCGGCCCGGACGCGGGCGTACCTGCTGCGCAGTTCGATGATCGCCTCGCTGCGGCCGGAGCCGGTGTGATCACCCGACACAATCCCGCCCGGGTGAGCGAGGTCGTCGGCACCCTGCGGGAGACCCCGCCCACCGAGGTCGACCGCCGGGTGCGCGCCGCAGACCGCGCTCAGCGCGACTGGTCGGCACGGACCGTGGCGCAGCGGGCGTCGATGCTGGACGCCGCCGCCGACGCGGTCGATCCGCACCTGGCCGATTTGGCGGTGCTGCTGGCCCGGGAGTCGGGCAAGGTGCGGGCCGACTGTGCGGGCGAGCTGCGTTTCGCGATGATCTTCCTGCGCTGGGTCGCCGGGCGTGCCCCGCAGGTGCTGGCCGATCGGGAGGTCGACGACAGCACGGGCCGGTTGCTACTGACGCGCAAAGCCTATGGCGTCGTCGCGGCGATCACGCCGTGGAACGCGCCGATCATCCTCGCCATGCTCAAGATCGCCCCGGCGCTCGTGGCGGGCAACGCGGTCGTGGTGAAGCCGTCGCCGCTCGCGCCGCTGGCGATCGACCGGGTGATCGGACTGCTCGCGTCGACGTTGCCGGACGGCGTCCTGTCAGCGGTGCACGGCGAGGCCGAGACCGGTGCGGCCCTTGTCGGCCATCCCCTCGTACGCAAGGTCGCGTTCACCGGCGGACTGCAGACTGCCCGGCACGTGGCGCGGGCCGCCGCCGAATTCGCCACCCCGGCCGTCCTCGAACTCGGCGGCAACGATCCGGTGCTGCTGCTGCCCGACGCCGATCTGTCCGCCGAGCCGATGCGGCGGCTGGTCATGGCGTCCTTCGCCACTAGCGGACAGGTCTGCATGGCTGCCAAACGCCTCTACGTGCACCGGTCGCGCCACGACGACTTCCTGGCCGCGTACCGGGTGGCGGCCGACGAGGTCTTGTGCACCGGCGACCCGCTCGCCGACGGGGTCAGCATGGGGCCGGTGATCTCGGCGGAGGCGGTGCGACGAGTCCAGGATCTGGTGGCCGACGCCGCCGGACGGGGCGGGCGCGTGATCACGGTGGGGCGCGCCGACCCCGGCACGGACTTGGCCGCTGGTCATTTCGTGCTGCCGACGCTGGTCGACGGCATCGGCGACGACGCGCCGCTGACGGCCACCGAACAGTTCGGCCCGACGGTTCCCCTGGTGGTCTACGACGACATCGACGAGGTGGTAGCCCGAGCCAATGCCGACGAGCTGGGTCTGGGCGCGTCCGTGTGGTCGGCCGACGAGGATCGGGCGTTCGCGGTAGCCCGCCGGCTGGAGGCCGGGTTCGTCTTCGTCAACACCCACAACCGCACCGGAATGGCGTTGCGGGCCCCGTTCGGCGGGGTCAAACGCTCCGGCTACGGCCGCGAGTACGGCGACGAGGGCATCGTCGAATATGCACAGACGTGCGCGGTGAACGCCCCGGCGGCGTTCCGCGCGGGCGGCGGCGGAGCGCCCGCCAACGCCTACCCGCAGTGAAGCGCCTAGCTACGGTACGCGGCCGGCTGGGGTAGCCCGACCGGCCCGTGGGCGGTCAGATCGTGTAGTCGACGACCGTGCGCGCGGCGAGCCGGGGCCGCAGCCAGGCCGCGACCTCCAGATGGGCTGGATGTTGTTGGTAGCCGAGCAGTCCGTCGGCGTCGTCGTGGGTGCTCGTCATGACCAGATGCGCCGAGACCGGGGTACGCAATTCGTCCAGTCGGACATCAAGGGTGCGGATCTGCGGCACCTCGCCGGCAAGCCCTTCCAAAAGCTCTTTGGCCTTGGCAGCATCGGCTGCGTCGCCAAAGGTCATGAGCACCACGTGAGCGAGCACGGCGACCTCCGGTTGACCCCTGTTGCAAACCCGGATCCGAGTGTACTTTCGGGAAACAGCGTTTCGCTAGGGGAACCGGAGGCGAAAGATGGGCCTGGTGCGCGTCGCCGCAGTGCAGCTCGCGGCGTCCCGGGACGTGGACGCGAATCTCGCCGCCTGCCTCCGGCTGATCGACGAGGCGGCGGCTCAGGGCGCGCGGTTGATCGTCCTGCCCGAGTTCTGCAACCACATGTCGTTCTACGCCGACCGCGCCGAAGCGCACCGGATCGCCACCCGCCCCGGCGACGACTTCCTCACCGCGATCGCCGATCGCGCGGCCCGCCACGAGGTCTACGTCAAAATCAACGTCACCCACGCGTACGCCGACGGCCGCACCGGCGGCACCAACTTCCTGTTCGGCCCCGACGGCAAGCCGCTGGCGCAGTGCGACAAGCAGACCCTGATGGGCGCCGAGAACGACCACCTCGACCCGGCCACCGAAGCCGGGCCGGTCGTCGACACCCCGCTCGGCCGCCTCGGCATGTACGCCTGCATGGAGGGGGTCATCAACGAGGTCGCCCGCGGGCTGGCCCTCCGCGGCGCGCAGGTGCTGCTCAACAGCCTCAACTCGTTCGCCCTCGACGAGGCGTCGCTGCACATCCCGGTCCGCGCCGCCGAGAACAAGACGTGGGTCGTCGCCGCGAACAAGGTCGGGCCGCTGCTGCCCGAGGATCGCCTGCCGCAGCTGAGCGCCGCGCTGGGCGTACCGGCGCAGTGGCTGCACGGGGCAGGCGAGAGCCAGATCGTCGCCCCCGACGGCACCGTCGTCGCCAAAGGACCGCGTACGGGTGAGGCGGTCGTCGTCGCCGACATCGACCCGGACCTCGCCGACGCCAAGCAGCGCCCCGACGGCGTCGACGTCTTCGCCGCCCGCCGGCCCGAGATCTACCGGCCGATCGCCGAAGCACCGCAGGGTCGCCGCCGTGACCCGGGTGCGCCGACCTTGCCCGTCGCCGTCGTACGCGGTGACCCGGCCACTGTGTACACCGAGACGGCGAAGGCAGCTGCTGACGGCGTACTGCTCGTCGTGACACCTGAGGCGGACCCCGCCCGGCTCGCCGAGGCGCTGGCCGGCACTCCAGCGTACGCCGTCACCGCGACCGAAGACGGCGTCGTTCTCGTGGACGCCAGTGGCGTCGTCGGCGTACAGCCGCCGCTGCACGCGTGTGCAGCCGCGCCCGGCACCGAACTGGCGGACGGGCTGCGTACCTTCGACCTGCCGTGGGGGCGGCTGGCCCTGATCGGCGGCTTGGACACACTGTTCCCCGAGGCGTACCGGCTGGCGGCGCTGGCCGACGCCGACGTGGTGGCCTCGCCGTTCACCGCTGTCGAGGACTGGGAGCTGTCGCTGGGCCTGCCCGAGCGCGCCGCGGAGAACCGGCTCAACGTCGTCGCCGCCGCGCCCCTGGACCAGCCCTCGGCGATCTTCGCCCTGTCCGGCGACTTCACCTTGTGGACGGCCTGGCAGGGCCCGTTCACCGGGCGGATCAGCCATCCGCTCGTGCACCACGTTCCCGCCGGCGACGTCGCCGCCCGCGCCGACGTCGCCCCCGCGCAAGCGGCCAACCGGCTCGTCTCCCGACGCACCGACCTGGTCGACGGCCGCCCCTGGCGGCTCCTGGACGCCCTCACAGAAAGGTGACCTCCGCGGTGGCCGAAACCCTTCAGCACGTCGAGGACATGGTCGACAACGCACCCCAGATCGACGTCCACGACACGTTCCACCAGTTCCAGGAGATCCTGGCCGAGCTCAAGGCGAAGATCGACGCCCGTTTCGAGCTTCAGCGCGATCCGTCCACTCTCGACTTGGAGCAGTACGGGTCCTATCCCGACGGTCCGGGCGGGTCGCTGGCCGCCTACAGCGGGCCGGAGGTCGACTGGATGGTGCACTCGTGGCTGGGCAACCCGGCGGCGAGCTTCGCCAACCTGCACCTGACGGTCTGGCTCGGCCCGCAGATCCGGGTGCCGCACCTGGGCATCGCCCTGCTGGTGTGGCCGGAAGGCTGGTTCTACATCGACGGCGTGCCGCGGACCAACCTGATGGTCGACGGCGACTACTACGACCGCTACTACGCCGGCCTGGACGAGGCCTGGCTCGCCCATCGCGCCGACCCCGAGTTCGAGTACTTCGTCAGCCGGGCGGGCTTCATCCGGGCCAGCCTCAGCCCGACGGCCTACTGCTACTCGTTCCCGCGCAACGAGCGCACCATCGGCGTCGTACGCGGCATCCTCACCGACTACGTCGACCGCTGGCTGCGCTGGGTCGACGAGGCCGAACCGGTGCCCGCCGCCGACCGCGCCGCGCAGGCCGAGCTCGACCTGGCCATCCGCCGCAACATCGCCGAGCGGGATCCCGCCAACGTGATGGGCGTGCGCTACTTCGGCCAGGAGACCACCGACCGGCTGGTCCGGGGCCTGTGGGGCGGCGACCGGACCCTGGACCGTCCGCTGTGACCACCGTCCGATCCGTCTGGTGGGCCGCCGCAATCCCGGGCCACGACGCCCCCTTCGACACCGCCCACCTGCGCGTCTACTACCCGGCCCGGCCCGACGGCAGTGACCGGGAGCGGCTGTCCGGGGTGATGGCCGCCGACCCCGACGGCGCGCCCTATCCGGTGGCGATCATCGTCTCCGGCGTCAACGTCGGCCAGGAGGCGTACCGCTGGCTGGCCTGCGAACTGGCGGCCCGCGGCATCGTCACGGTCACCTACGACTGGGTCGGCACCCTGTTCGGCGGGCTACACGGCATCACGCCCGGGGTCGACCTCGACGCCGCGCGGCCCGACGGTTACGGCACCCGGCCGACCACGCCCTCGCTCCAGCCGGTGCTGGCCGCGCTCGCCACGATGACCGGGCCGGTCTCGGGCCTGCTCGACCCGGACCGGGTCGCGCTGATCGGCCACTCGGCGGGCGGGACGGTCGCGTTGCAGTCCGCCCGGTTCGTGCCACAGGTCCGGGCGGTGGCGACCTACGGCGCCCACACCATGGTCGCCACCATGCTGGGCTGGCCGGCGGGCACCGTGCTGCCCGCCCAGGCCGACTGCCCGGTCCTGCTGATCGCGGGCACGAACGACGGGGTCATCAACGGCTCCGCCGACCGCTACGGCGAGGACGCTCAGACCCGCGCGGACCCGATCTCCCGCACCTTCGCCGAGGCGCTGCCCGACCGCGACGGTCAGAACCTGCTGGTACGCCTCGACGGCGCGAACCATTTCGCGATCGTCGACCCCGTGGACCACACCGCCGCGCGCGCCTTCCTCGACCTGCCGGCCGGCGGCGATCCGGCGCAGACTCGCGACCTGCTGGCCGACCTTCTCGGCACGTTCCTGCGCACGCACCTGGCGGCCGAGCCCGAGGCGGGCGCCCACCTGGAAAAGCTCGTCCAGCACCCCGGCATCGCCTCGATCCAGCGGAGGTAACCGTCATGTTGAAGAACTTCTGGTACGCCGTCGAATTCGCCGACCGGGTCACCACCAAGCCGGCGCGGGTGACGGTGCTGGGCCAGCACTTGGCGCTCTACCGCACGCCGAAGGGCCGGCCGGTGGCGTTGTCGGACCTGTGCGTACACCGCGGCGCGGCGCTGTCCGGCGGGTGGACCAAAGGCGACTGCATCGTCTGCCCCTACCACGGCTGGGAGTACGAGCCGGACGGCGCGTGCACGAAGATCCCGGCGAACCTGCCCGGGCGCGCCATCCCACGCAAGGCTCGTGTCGACTCCTATCCGGTGCAGGAGAAGTACGGCTTCCTCTGGGTCTACCTCGGCGACCTGCCCGAGGCCGAACGCCCGCCGATCCCGGTCTGGCCGGAGTTCGACGACCTGGTCCAGGACGGCGGCCGGTTCCGCGCGGTGACCGGCGAGTTCCTGTGGCACGCCAACTACGAGCGGATCCTGGAGAACGGCTGCGACATCGCCCATGCCCCGTTCGTGCACGCGGGCGCGTTCGGCAACCCCGAGCGTCCGGAGGTCGCCGAGTACGAGGTGGAGTCGCCGGACGAATGGTCGGCGTTCGCCACCGTCGACCTCTTTCCCCCGGCGCCCAGGGGCATCTGGAAGATGATCAACCGCAACCGGGCGGATCTGGCGCACCGCCCACCGGTCACCACGTCAGCCGGCTGGATGCTGCCGAACATGATCAAGCTGCATGTCCGGCTGCCCATCGGCGATCTGGTCATCTACGACACCAACATCCCGATCGACGAGACCACCACGCTGGTCAAGTGGGTGGCGTTGCGCACGTTCTTCACGGGCAAGTGGGCCGACAAGAACGCCGTCCAGCGCACCTTGAAGATCTTCTATCAGGATGCCGCGGTGGTCGACAAGGTCCGCCCCGAGCTTCTGCCCTTCGACCTCGGCGCGGAGCTGCACATCAAGAGCGACCAGATCGCGGTGCACTACCGCCGCCGCCGGCAGGAGCTGGCGGCCAAGGGCTGGCTCATCTCCGACGAGGACAAGATCATGGGCGACGTGCCCCGCCGCGAGGCGACCGTCATCCCCTCGCCGGCCCGCAAGGAGAACCCCGAACTCGCCCGCGCCTGGGTGCACAAGGCCCGCGGCGAGCACCCCACCGTTCAGGCCGCCTGGGACGCCGCGGCGGCCGCCGCCGAGGAGACGCCGTGAGCCTGCCCTTCGACCTGTGCGACCGCACGCTGACCTCGATCCTGGACCGCCATCCGGACCTGGCCGAGACGCCGACGCCGCTGGCCACGCTGACCAGCCCCATGTCACCCGACCCGGTCGGCTCGGTACGCGTCTTCCGCGGCAAGGCCGTGGCGAAGGTGGTCTACGTCGGGCTGGTCGTCCCCGCGATCCACCTCGACAGCCACATGATCTTCGCCTTCACCCCGGCGACCTCGGCGGTGCCGCACTTCACGCTCGACTCCGTCTACGGCGGTTCCTACCACGCGTTCCACCTGGACCTGATCCCCCGCGCCGAGCTGGCCAACCATCTGTCCTACCTGGATGCGGCGTTCCATCCGCTCAGCCCGCTCGTCGAACAGGCCGCCGCGCTGCCCGGCCTGTCCCCGGCCGCCGTCGGCCCCCGGCAGCGGGCGGTCATGTCACCGTGGATGCTGGTCAACCGCGCCGACGAGGCGGCCTTCGGCGAGATCGGCCGATTCGTGGACGCGTACGCCGAACACTGGTCCGCCCTCGTCCACCAGGGCCTGCCGGACGACGTGCTCGCCTCGCTGGCCGACACCGATCTGGCGGCCCGCGACGCCGCCGTGCGCGCCAACCTGTTCAGCCGCGACGTCGACCCCGTGTGGGGGCAGGTCTCGCGGCTGCTCGGCGACGCGACCGCCGACGCCATCCGGGCGGAACTGACCGATGAGTGAGCCGAGCGAGTGGCAGAAGCGCATCGCCGGTGAGTGGCACGGGCGTCCGTCGCTGTTCGACGCCACCGGCACGTGGTGCGGGTTCGAGGAGATCCGCCGCTCGTCGGTCTTCGACGACGGCGTCACCACGTACTACATGGACGGCGGCCTGATCGGCGGCGGGCCGCTGGCCGGGCAGTTCCGCCTCGGCGCGCCGTTCGCGTTCGGCGTGGTCGACTCCGACGCCGATCGCGTCTACACCGGACCGGACTTCTTCGGCACCGGCCAGCCCTACGGCTCGTTCGTCGACTCGCACTACTACGGGCCGGGCTGGCAGGTCGACCTCAACACCTGGAATCAGGTGCTGCCCGACGGGCAGACCCAGGTCTACTCGTCCGTGCTCTACCAGGGCTGGTCGGTCGTCGGCTGCTTCAACGGGCTCTACACGCGTACCACCGACCACGCCGACAACCCGCAGACGCAGAGCCGCGTCACGCAGTTCCTCGACGCCGAGACCCGGCGCGGCCCGGTGCCGTTCATAATGCCCACCAAACACTCCGGGCGCTTCCACGGCGCCTGCGAGGTGTGGGGCGCCGACCAGAAACTGCGCGGCACGGCCGACGTCGAGATCGCGCTCGAACCGATCGACCTGCTGCACACCCGCCGCACGATGACGTTCACCGGCGCGTTCGAGCACACCGCGCAGGCGGTCGCCCGCCGCGACGGCAACCGGCACTTCGTCGAAGGGCCGCAGGCGTGGGGCAACGGGATCGGCTTCGGCCGGGCCGTCTTCGGCTCGCTGCACCTCCTGGGCACGACCAAGCTCAAGACCCGCGAGTACGCCCTCGACGCCGAACCGGGCATGTCGGCCGGCGGGCGGCTCGCCGTCGTCTACGAGATCTCCGACGGCAACCGGCTCGACGCGGTGCTGCACGGCGTACTGGAATGGGAGCCGGCGTGAGCAAGGTCGTCGTCGTCACCGGCGGCACCCGCGGCATCGGCCTCGGCCTGGTCCGCGAGCTGACCGCCCGGCAGGCGCAGGTGGTGTTCTGCGGCCGGTCCGCCGACGGCGTCGCCCGTGCCCAGGACGCGGTGCCGGGCGCGGTCGGCGTCGTCGCCGACGTGACCGATCGAGCGGCGCTGCACCGGTTGTGGGACACCGCGGTCGAGCGGTTCGGCCGGGTCGACATCTGGATCAACAACGCGGGCCGGACGGCCTCCCGGCGACCGCTGTGGCAGCTGGACCCGGCCGACCTGAAGGAGACGGTCGACCTCAACGTCACAGCGCTGCTGAACGCCAGCGCGGTCGCGCTGGCCGGGATGATCGGTCAGGGCTCGGGCGCGTTGTGGAACATGGAAGGGCTCGGCTCCGACGGCCGGCATCAGCCCGGCCTGACGACTTACGGCGCGACGAAACGAGCCGTCACCTACGTCACCGACGGACTGGCCCGGGAGATCGCCCAGGCGGGCGTACCGGAGGTGACCGTGCATCATCTGTCTCCCGGCATGGTCGTGACCGATCTGCTCATCCACGACTACTCGCCACAGGAACTGGCCCGGGTCAAGAAGATCTTCAACATCCTCGCCGACCGCGTCGAGACCGTCACACCGTGGCTGGCCGACAAAGTCCTGGCCGGAGCGCCCCATGGAGCCCGGGTCGCGTGGCTGACCCGGGGCAAGGTGTTGCTACGGTTCGCCACGGCGTTCCGGGGACGCGACGTGTTCGGGGAGCCGGCCGCGTGAACACCCCCGACTATCCGCTCGTCCTGGCGATCGAGGATTTCGTCCCGACGCTGCTGGCGTTCGCCGGCTTCTACCTGCTCGGCGGCGTACGCCAGCCGCAGGTCGGCCGCACGGGCGCGGTGCTGATCCTGGCCGGCGGCGTCGCCAAGTCGACCTGGAAGCTGATCGTCTCGGCGGGCGGCCCGGATCTGCCGTGGTTGGAAGGCCTGCTCTTCCCGATGATGGCGGCTGGCGCGGCGATGCTGCTGTGGGCCCTGCACAGCGAGCGCATGCCCTGGTGGCCGTACGCCGGCATCGTGATCGCCGCCGGCGTCGCCGGGGTGGCGCTGGGCAGCGTGGAGCCGGTGTTCCTGCTGGCGACGCTCGGGGTGACCGCGATCAGCGTCACCGGCGTGGTGCTGGCGCTGCGCGCCCGCGCCGTCGTCGCGGCCGCGCTGTTCGTGGTGAGCGTCGTGGCCGTCGGCTCGCTCGCCCCGCTGCGCGGCAGCGACCACCACGCGACCCTGCTGTACCAGTGGATCGAACAGGGCACCAACACCTTCGCGCAGGCGGCGTTCCTGCTCGCCGCCTGGCTGACCGTCTCCGCCCGCCGCCGATGGGAGCCCGCACCATGACCGACGCGCTCGGCTGGCGCCGCAAGTTCGGCGTCATCGCCCCGTCCACCAACACGATCGTCGAACCCGACTTCTATGCCATGACGGTCCCAGGTGTGACGGCGCACTTCTCCCGGATCCACATCCGCAACCAGGACCTGTCCGACGACGCGAACTTCGAGAACCTGCTCGTGCAGATCCGCGCCGAGATCGGCGCCGCCTGCGAGCGGGTGCTGACCTGCGAGCCCGACTACATGGTGATGGGCATGTCGGCGGAGACGTTCTGGGGCGGGGTCGAGGGCAACCGGGAGTTCGTCCGGCAGATCCACGACATCACCGGGCTGCAGGTGGCCACCGGCGCGGAGGCGTGCGAGCGAGCGCTGCGACTGTACGGAGCGCGGCGCATCGGTGTGGTGACGCCGTATCAGCCGGTCGGCGACCAGAACGTGGTCCGGTTCTTCTCCGAGATCGGCTTCGAGGTCGCCGCTATCGAGGGGCTCAAGTGCCCCACCGCTGTGTCGATCGCCCACGTCACCGAGGCTGAGCTGCGCCGGGCGATCCTGGCGGTGGACGGGCCGGATGTGGACGCGATCGTGCAGTGCGGGACCAACCTGTCGATGGTGCGGCTGGCCGACGAGGCGGAGCGATGGCTCGGCAAACCGATCATCGCGATCAACGCGGCGACGTGGTGGATGGCGTTGCGCGACAACGGGATCACCGATCAGGTCTACGGCGCGGGCAGCCTGCTGCGCGAGCACTGACGGGCGTTGCTCCTCAGCCCTCCGGGTGCGCCCGTCAGTTCGGCGGGCGCACCCGGACAGCCGTCAGGCCTGCCGGCGTCGTAGGCGGGCGGGCATCAGCAGCACCAGCCCGATACCGGGGAGCAGCAACGCCGTCGCGCCGAGCACGATGACCCAGTGTTCGTCGCCGGGCCCGGTCTTGGCCAGCGTCGGCGCCGAGGATCCGGTGGCCTTCGGCGACGCCGTCGAGCCGGTCTTGCCGAAGCTGATCTTCTTGCTGGTCTTGTTCTTCTTGATCTCGTCGTCGCTGGCGCCGGACGGCAGCAGCTGGGCGGCGATGACGCATTGGCGCTTGGTGCAGTCGAACGAGCCGAACTTGATCGACAGCTTGAGCGTCACCGAGGGGATCTTGCCGTTCGCGTCGGCGTTGACGAACTGGGCGCCACCGGCCAGGTTGCAGTCGGTGGGTCCCGCGACCTCGGCGATGCACTGCCCGATCGCGATCTGCTTGATGTTCGGGGTGAATCCGGATCCGGTCACGGTGATGCGCTCGCCGTCGGCCAGTCCGCTGGCTTTGCTCAGCGTCAGGCTGGACGCCGCCCAGGCGGTGCCCGGCAGGATGAGCACGACGGTCGCCAGCGCAGCGACGGCCGCCGCCACGCGTCTGAACCACATGGGACTCTCCTCTCTTCGGATGCGCGTTTACAGGGACACGCCGGACCGGTGCACGGCGGCGTGATCGTCGCCGAGGTACGAGGCGACGACGGCCGGGTGACGCAGGATCTCCGCCGGGACGCCGTCGGCGATCACCCGCCCGGACTCCATCGCGACGATGCGGCCGGCGACGGTGGACAGCAGCGGCAGATCGTGCTCGATGACCAGCAGTGCCACGCCGAGTTCGGCGTTCACCCGGCGCAGCAGCGCGCCGAGGGCCACCCCGTCGGCCTGCGAGACACCCGAGGACGGCTCGTCCAGGAGCACCAGCGTCGGCTCCAGCGCCAGCAAGCCGGTCAGCTCCACCATCCGGCGGGTGCCGGTCGACAGCGCACCGACCGGCTGGTCCGCGATCCCGGCGAGACCCACGAGGTCGAGCAGATCCGCCACCCGGGCCGCCTTGCGCCGCTCCGCCCCGGTCGCGCCGAGCACCCCGGCCAGCAGCCCGCTGGGAGTGGTCCGCTCCTGGGCGACCAGGAGGGTCTCGCGTACGGACAGCGTCGGGAACAGCCGGGCGTCCTGGAAGGATCGCACCAGGCCCAACCGCGCCCGGCGTTGTGGGCTCATCGCGGTGACGTCGCGACCGGCGAAGCGCACGGTCCCGGTCTGCGCAGCGGTGAACCCGGCGACGATCTCGAACAGGGTGGTCTTGCCGGCCCCGTTCGGGCCGATGACGCCGACGACTTCGCCCGCTCCGACGGTGAGGTCCACGCCCGTGACGGCGTGCACCCCGCCGAACGAGCGCGACACCGAGCGCACGTCCAGGACGGTGCCGCCGGCCGCGACGGCAGCCGGACCCCGAAGCAGGACGCCGGCCAACCCCCGCCCCGCCAGGCTGACCGGAGCCGCCGCATCGACCGAAGCCGCCCCGGCGACCGGAGCTGCCCGGCTGACCGGAGCTGCTTCGCTGGCCGGAGCCGTCTCGCGTACCGCTGGTTCCGCGCGGCGAGGCCGGGCCAGGCGGAACCGCTGGGCCAGCCCGGCGAGGGCCCCGCCCAGGCCGCTGGGCAGGAAGAGGACGACCGCGAGCCACCCGACCGTCAACGCGGCCTGACCGGGAATGCCCAGATCCACCAACCCCGGTACGCCGACCAGCAGCACCGAGCCGAGCAGCGGCCCGGACAACCGGCCGATGCCGCCGACGACGGTCAACGCCACCACGTCGATGCCGGCCGACGGGGGGAAGCTGTTCACCGTGAGCAGGCTCTGCCCGTGGCCGATGACCACCCCACCCAGCCCGGCCAGCACGCCCGCGATCGCGTACGCCTGCAGCCGCCGCACGCGTGGGTCGACGGCGAACGCTCGGACGGCCTGCTCGTTGTCGCGGGCGGCTCGCACCAGCCGGCCCAGTCCCGACCGGCGGACGTTGTCGGCGATCCACAGCCCCAGTGCGAGCATGAGCACGGCGAACAGGTAGTAGTCCTTGGCCAGTACCAGCGGATAGGAGGCCACCTGCGGCCGGGCCGCTTCCAGTCCGTCGCCGAGGAAGATCTCCTGCCGCAGCACCCATGCGCTGGTGGCCAAGGCGAACGCCAGCGTGGTGGCGGCCAGCGCGACGCCCCGCAACCGCACCGCGGGCAGGCCGGTGAGCACCGCCGCAGCCGCCGCGGCGGCACAGCCACCGGCCGCGGCGAGTACGAAGTCGCCGGTGACGGCAGCCAGATGCAGGCTGACTGCCGCACCGATGCCGGCGAAGGCGACCTGGCCCAACGACAGCTCGCCGCCGATGCCGGTCACGACGAACACCGACAACCCGATCAGGGCGAACCCGACGATCGTGGTGAGCACCGACGCGACTTCGTTGGTCACCAGGTACGCCAACGCCGCCGCCACGAACAGTCCCACGGCCGCGACGGCGAATCGGCGTACGCCGGTGGGGGCGGGCGGGACCGGCCAGGCCGGTTCGGCCGTCGCCCGGCGACCCAGGACCGGCTGGGCGAGCAGCGCCACCAGGATGAACACGGCCAACGCCAGTGCCACCGCCCCGCGCCCGGCGCCCTCGGCGAGCAGGATCTGTTCGGCCACACCGAGACCGACACAGGTGGCGAACGCGATCGGCAGCGACGCCATCCGCCCGGCCACCGCACCGGCCAGCCCCCGCAACAGCAGATCCGGGCCGAGCGTCTCGATGGACTGCGTACCTTGCGTCGGGGTGACCAGGACGGCGGAGAAGGCGGCGACCGCACCGGCGATGCCCCAGGCGAGCGTGGCCATGCGGCCCGGTGGGACGGCGTTCAGCACGGCCGCCTCACCGTCGTCGGCGGCCGCCCGCACCGCCAGCCCATGCCGGCTGCGCCGCAGGAACAGCCCGAGCGCGGCCAGCAGCACCGGCGTGAGCAGCGCCATCGCGACGAACGCCGGGCCGATCGGCGTACGGCTGACGGTGAACGACGGCAGCCCCGGCGGCTGCGGGAACCGGCTTCCGGCCAGCCCGTCCCGGTTGACCAGCAGCGCCAGGATCAGCACGAACTGCGACAGGCCCAGCGTGGCGATCATCCCGATGACCGCCGGTCGGCCCCGCAACCGGCGTACCACTCCGGCCTCGATCCCGGCCGACACGGCCGCCCCGGTGGCCAGCGCCAACGGGAACGCCCACCAGTACGGCAGGCCCGCATCCGTCACCAGGCCGGCGAAGACCGCCGCCGCCAGCACCCCGACCGAGCCGTGCGCGAAGTTGATGAACCGGCTCGACCGGTACGCCAGCACCAGCCCGACCGCGAGCAGACCGTAGGTGAACCCGGTGAACAGACCGAGGAGGACGGCGTCGATCACGCGTGCCCCCCGAGCGTCAACGCGGCGGCCAGGTCGGGCCGCGCCCGCAGCTCGGCGGCGGTGTGCTCGGCGGCCACCGCGCCCTTCTCCAGGAAGTACAGCCGGTCGGCCAGCATGGTGGCGACGTTGACGGACTGCTCGACGACGACGACGGTCAGCCCGGTGGCGTTGAGCCGGCGCACCATCTGCATCAGCCCGCCGACGACGATCGGCGCCAGGCCTAGCGACAGCTCATCGATCAGGAGCAGCCGAGGCCGTTGGATCAGCGCCTTGGCCAGCACGAGCATCTGCCGTTCGCCGCCGGACAGGGTCGCCGCGGGCTGGTCCGCCCGCTGGGCGAGGCGCGGGAAGACCGCGAGCGCTGCCTCGACGCCTAGCCGGACGTCGGCGCTGCGCTGGGCGTACCCGTGGATGCGCAGATTCTCCACAACGGACAGTGAGCCGAACGCGGACTGACCGACGACGGTGGTGACGCCCAAGCGGACCCGGCGCACCGCGGGGGTCCGGGTGATGTCCGCGCCGTCGAACGTGACCGTGCCCGCGTCAGGTCGCAGCAGGCCGGACAGTACGCGCAGCAATGTGGACTTGCCGACACCGTTGGGTCCGCAGACCGCGACGGTCTCCCCCGCCGTGACCCGCAGCGACGCTCCGAACAGGACTTGGATGCGGTCGTAGGAGGCGTCGACTCCGGACACGGTGAGCAGGTCAGGGGGTGGCAAAGGGCACCTGCGGTGACCGTCCACAACCGATGCTTTGGGGGCAACGACGTGTTTCTCACCCCCTCCTGAAGGAGCAC
>NZ_JBFBAZ010000060.1:0-47462 GCF_040682475.1 Hamadaea sp. NPDC051192 | reverse complement strand
GGAGCGGCGGGCAGCGGCGGCGGAGCGGCGGGCAGCGGCGGCGGAGCGGCGGGCGGCGGCGGTGGAGCGGCGGCGGGTCAGAGGCGGCGGTTGGCGAGGCTCGGCAGTTCCTGCCGGATCGCGGCCAGCCGGTCGAGGTCGAGGTCGGCGAAGGTCACCCCGACGACGTCGGGCGCCTGGGCGACCACGGTTCCCCACGGGTCCACCACCATGCTGCGCCCGTAGCAGGTGCGCCCGGGATCGTGGTCGCCGATCTGCCCGGCGGCCACGACGTAGCACTGGTTCTCGATGGCGCGTGCCCGCAGCAGCACTTCCCAGTGGTCGCGGCCGGTGTGCGCCATGAACGCCGCCGGGACCAGCAGCACCTGAGCTTCGCCGTCGGCGGCCAGCCGCCGGTACAGCTCGGGGAAGCGCAGGTCGTAGCAGATGGACAGGCCGACGCGTACGCCCTCGACCGGGACGACGACCGTCTGGCCGCCGGCCGCCACCGCTGCTGATTCCTGATAGGACACTCGACCGGGGATCTCCACGTCGTAGAGGTGGATCTTCCGGTACGCCGCCGCGAGCGCGCCGGACCGGTCGAAGAGTAGCGACGTGTTGTACGTGTGCTCGGGGTCCGGGCCGGTCTCGTGGAACGATCCGGCCAGCACCCACAGGTTGAGGCGCTGCGCGAGATCGGCGAAGTGCTGGGCGTACTCCCCGTCGACGGGTTCCGGCTGCGGCAGTCCGGCGGCCGGGCCGAGGTAGTCGGTGTACTCCGGCAGCACGGCCAGGTCGGCGCCACCGGCGGCGGCGCGCTCCAGCAGTTCGGCGGCGAACTTGAGGTTGGCCGCACGGTCGGCCCGAGCGTTGAGCTGGCAGACGGCTACTCGCATCGGTCATTTCCCTTCCGAAGGGCGGATCGTCTCCGAAGGCCGGAACGTCTCCGAAGGCCGGAACGTCGACAGGCGCGAGACGGCGTCGGACAAGACCTCCGGCCGTTTGCAGAAAGCGAATCGCACGAGGCCCTGCCCGCTCGCCGGATCGTCGTAGAACACTTGCGTCGGGATCGCCACCACACCGCCCCGCTCCGCGAGGTCACGGCAGAGCGCGGCGCCGTCGGCGTACCCCCACGAGGCGGCGTCGGCCTGCAGGAAGTAGGTCCCCTGCGCCGGGTAGGTGCGTACCCCGGCGGCGGTCAGCCCGGACCGCAGCAGGTCGCGGCGTTCCTGGAGGCTCTTGGTCAGCTCGGCGACCCAGTCCAGCTCGTGCGTCAGTGCGTGGGCCACCGCCGCCTGGAACGGGGTGCCGCTGGCGAAGGTCATGAACTGCTTCGCCTTGCGTACCGCGCCGACCAGCTCCGCCGGGCCGAGCGCCCAGCCGATCTTCCAACCGGTGCAGCTGAACGTCTTGCCCGCCGAGGAGATCGTCACGGTCCGCTCGCGCATGCCCGGCAGACCGGCCAGCGGCACATGCTCCAGTCCGTCGTACGTCAGGTACTCATACACCTCGTCGGTCACCGCGATCAGGTCGCGCTCCACGCAGACCTGCGCGATCAGCTCCAGCTCCGCGCGCGAGAACACCTTGCCCGTCGGGTTGTGCGGGCTGTTCAAGACGATCATCTTGGTACGCCCAGAGACCGCACGGCGTAGGTCATCGGGGTCGAAGGCGAAACCGTCATTTGTCGGGCGCAGCGGAACGGCCCGATGCGTCGCCCCGGCCATGGCCACATTGGCCAGATAGCTGTCGTAGTAGGGCTCGAAGAGCACGACTTCGTCGCCGGGTTCGCACAGCGCGAGCAGCGTCGCCGCGACGGCCTCGGTCGCACCGGCGGTCGTCACGACCTCGGTCGCCGGGTCGTACGCCAGCCCGTAGCGGGCGAACCGGGCCTGGACGATCGCCTCCTTCAACGCGGGCAGCCCGTCGACCGGCGGGTACTGGTTGAGCCCGCCCGCGATCGCCGCCTGGGCCGCGGCCAGCATCCCGGCCGGCCCGTCGGTGTCCGGGAACCCCTGCCCGAGGTTGACCGCGCCGGTCCGCTGGGCCAGCGCCGTCATCTCGGAGAAGATCGTCGTCCCGATGCCGCGCAGCGCCGTGCGTACTCCGAAGGTCATCGGCTCAGTATCGGGGCTATCCGTCGGGGAGTCACTTGGGCGAGCCGCTAGGAGTGCGGTCAGTGAGGCGCAGCAAGGGCAGCGCGCGTCCGGTCGCCGAGGAGATCCGTTCGCCGATCCGGACCGCGCCCATCCGCAGGTAGAACGCCTCCGCCTGGGGATCGGCCTCGATCAGCAGCGAGCCGAACCCTTCCTCGGCCGCAGCAGCCGTCGCGCGGTCGAGCAGGACGCGGCCGACGCCGTGGCCGATCGCCCACGGGTCGACGAACAGCAGGTCTACCTCGCCCTCGGGCGGCTCACCGGTCACCGACACCACCCCGGCGATCCTGCCGTCCAGCTCGGCGACCAGGGTCCGGTGCGCCTCGACCTGGTGCTCGTGCAGGGTCAGCGCCGGTCGGCAGAGGTCCAGGAAGGCCTGGTCATACCCCCAGTACGCCTTCGACCGCAGCACCAGCTCGCTCAGCTCGGCGGCTTCGCCGGGATGGCCGCGCCGTACGGAGATCGTCATGAGCGCAACGTTACTCGGGGAAGTCCGCGGGCAGCGTCCACAGGGCTCGCGGGAGGACCAGGTTCCCGGCTGTGAACACCAGACACAGCATCGGCTGGTCGCCGGACATGGTCAGCGCGATCTTCGGCTTGCGGGCCTGGTTGAGCCCCTTGAGCCCGAACAGCGTCACCGGGCGGTCCGTCCGGGACCGGTCCGCCTCCGCCTGCCACGCCTCGTACGCGTTCGCGAACCGCCACGGCGCGGAGTCGGCCAGCTGCTCGTAGAGGCGGTTGACCCAGCGTTCGGCGTACTCGGCTCGGAAGGTGCGCGTCGGCGTCCCGGCGAGCAGCCGGGTCACCTGCTCGTCGGCGGTCACGCCGGTCATCTGCAGGGCGCGCCGCAAATCGCCGGCACGGAGCGCCTCCACCACCGGGCGTACGCGCTCCGGCTGCGACACCTGCCAGCGATTCCGGCGGCTGGTGCGGGCGTACGACCGGTTCCACAGCCAGGGGGTGAGATCCCAGCGGTGCTCCTGGTTGCCGCCGATGAGTTCGTCGACCGAGACGGTGAGCCCGTCGCCCACCCGCCGGGCGGTCAACCACGGGCCTCGTCGGTGCGACGGGGTGCCGCCGACCGGGGTCAATGCGACGACCGCCGAGCGGTGGAACCGGCCGTCGTGGGCGCGGGGGAAGTTGGCGCACAAGGCGCGCGCGTCCAGCCGGGCGGCGATCGGCTCGGCCGCCTCCGGCAGTGCCATGAGGCGTACCGGTGGGGCTTGCCGAGTCTTGAGCCGATCCGCCTGGGCCCGTTCGCGGCGGCGGGCCGCCTTGGCGTGTGGGCCGGGCGGCGTGGTGTGGAAGAGCGCGGGCCGGCGCCACCAGAGGATCAGCGCGTCGGCGGCCGCGCGCTCGCCGTCGAGCAGTTCGAAGACGACCACCGGCCGCGGGGCGGGCCCGGCCCCGTCGTCCTCCTCGGTGATCTGGAGTTCGAAGACCAGGGTGCCGGGGGAGCCCAGGTCGTAGCCCTCGCGGGCGTCGCGGCCCCAGCGGCCGTTCCAGTCGTGGTACTGATCCGGCACCGGGCGCGCCCGGACGACCGTGAGGGCGGCGTCCCAGGTCCCGTCGGGCGCGGCGCAGGTCAGCGCCACCACCGACGCCTCACCCGGGCGCTCCAGGCGACCCATCCGCACCGGTACGCCCGCCTCCAGGCACAGGCGCGCCACCGGTGCCAGCAGGGCACGCCGCTGCGCCGCCTGGGCCTCGCTCTCCGTAGGCATGCCGGGCATTGTGCCGTGCCTTGCCCGAGAAAGCGACCGGGCGAGGGTTTAACCTGGCCGGATGCCGGAACTCGTCTATCCTCCCGTGATCGCGCTGGCTCGGACCATGTTCACCCTGCTGGACATGCGGGTGCGGGTCGAGGGCGGTGAACACGTCCCGCGTACTGGCGGCGCGGTGATCGCCTGCAACCACATCAGTTACCTGGATTTCATCTTCTGCGGCTTCGGCGCGCGCCCGTCGAAGCGGCTCGTCCGCTTCATGGCCAAGCAGGAGATCTTCGCCCACCCGGTCGGCGGTCCGCTCATGCGCGGCATGAAACACATCCCGGTCGACCGTGAGGCCGGCATCGGCTCCTACAAGGCGGCGCTGGCCGCGCTCAAGGCGGGTGAGGTCGTCGGGATCTTCCCGGAGGCGACGATCAGCCAGTCGTTCACGGTGAAGGAGATCAAGAACGGCGCGGTACGCCTGGCCGCCGCGGCCGAGGTGCCGCTCATCCCGATGGCGCTGTGGGGTACGCAGCGGCTGTGGACCAAGGGTCGGCCGCGCACCCTGACGAAGCGGAACCTGCCCATCAGCGTGCTCATCGGCGAGCCGATGAGGCCTGCGCGCCGGGACAAGTCCGACGAGGTCACCGCGGCGCTGCGGGCGCGCATGGCCGGGCTGCTCGACCGGGCGCAGACGGAGTACCCCGAGAAGCCCGAGGCCCCGGGCGACGACTGGTGGCTGCCCGCCCACCTGGGCGGCGGCGCCCCGCTGCCGGATGAGGTGGAGTGACGGACGAGGCCGAAGTGACGGACGAGATCGAGTAACGGGTGCCCTGACAGGGACCTCTCAGCGGGGCAGGCTACGGTGGCGTAACCTACGCAACCGTAGCCTGATTTGAGGGAGCCCCGCGTGACTGCATCGCCCGACACCCTGACCCTGCTGCGGGAGCTGGAGCCGACGGTCGAGACCAATCTCAACCGGCATCTGGCGACGGCCAAGGAGTGGTTCCCGCACGAGTACGTGCCGTGGAGCGAGGGCAGCGACTTCGACGGCGTCCTCGGCGGCCAGGCCTGGGACCCGGAGCAGTCCCGGCTGCCCGAGGTCGCGCGTACCTCGCTGATCGTGAACCTGCTGACCGAGGACAACCTGCCCAGCTATCACCACGAGATCGCGACGACGTTCGGCCGCGACGGCGCGTGGGGCACCTGGGTGCACCGGTGGACCGCCGAGGAGGGCCGCCACGGCATCGCCATCCGGGACTACCTCCTCGCCACCCGGGCGGTCGACCCGGTCGCCCTGGAGCGCGCCCGGATGCAGCACATGGCGGGCGGCTTCACCAACGGCCACGACGGCGTGCTGTCCTCGATCGCGTACGTCTCCTTCCAGGAACTCGCCACCCGTGTCGCGCACCGCAACACCGGCAAGGTCAGCGGCGACCCGATCTGCGACCAGCTGCTCGCCAAGGTCGCCGCGGACGAGAACCTGCACATGCTCTTCTACCGGAATCTGCTGACGGCCGCCTTCGAGCTGGCCCCGGACGAGGCCATGCGCGCGGTGTGCGACGTCGTAAAGGACTTCCAGATGCCCGGTCACACCATCGAGAACTTCGGCCGCAAGTCGGTCCAGATCGCCATGGCCGGCATCTACGACCTGCGGATCCACCACGACGAGGTGGTCACGCCGATCCTCCGGCAGCTGCGCGTCCTCGAGCGCGACGGCTTCTCCGGCGAGGGCGAGAAGGCCCGGGAGGAACTCGTCGAGTTCATGACCGGGCTGGACACGGCGGCGAGCCGGTTCGAGGCGAAGCGGGAGGCGGCCCTCGCCCGAGTAAAGTCCCGCGCGTGACCGACGCTGACGTGATCGTGGTCGGGGCCGGGCTCGCCGGCCTCGTCGCCACCGCCGAACTCGCCGCCGCGGGCCGCCGCGTGATCCTGCTCGACCAGGAGCCCGAGGCGTCGCTGGGCGGGCAGGCCTTCTGGTCGTTCGGCGGGCTGTTCCTGGTGAACTCACCCGAGCAGCGCCGGATGGGCATCCGCGACTCGGCTCAGCTCGCGTTGCAGGACTGGCTCGGCAGCGCCGGCTTCGACCGCGAAGAGGACCACTGGCCGCGCCGGTGGGCCGAGGCGTACGTGGACTTCGCGGCGGGGGAGAAGCGCTCCTGGCTGCACGCGCAAGGCGTACGGTGGTTCCCCGTCGTCGGCTGGGCCGAGCGCGGCGGCTATCTCGCCGACGGCCACGGCAACTCCGTGCCCCGGTTCCACGTCACCTGGGGCACCGGGCCGGGCGTCCTCGAACCCTTCCTCCGCCGCGTACGCGAGGCGCAGCGCCGGGGCCTGGTCCGTATCGGCTTCCGGCACCGCGTCGACGAGCTGACCAGCACCGGCGGCACGATCGACGGCGTACGCGGAAGCGTCCTCGCGCCGAGTGACGCCGCCCGGGGCGAGTCGAGCTCGCGGGAGGTCACCGGCGACTTCGCGTTCACCGCGCAGGCCGTGATCGTCACGTCGGGCGGCATCGGCGGCAACCACGACCTGGTCCGGCAGAACTGGCCGGCTCGCCTCGGTACGCCGCCCAAGCGCATGCTGTCCGGCGTACCGGCCCATGTGGACGGACGACTGCTGGGGATCGCCGAGGACGCCGGGGCGAACCTGATCAACCGCGATCGGATGTGGCACTACACCGAGGGCATCGCGAACTGGGCGCCGGTCTGGCCGCAGCACGGCATCCGCATCCTGCCCGGCCCGTCGTCGCTCTGGCTGGACGCGACCGGTCACCGGCTGCCGGTGCCGCTGTTCCCGGGCTTCGACACGCTCGGGACGCTGGAGCACATCATGCGGACCGGGCACGAGTACACCTGGTTCATCCTGACCCAGAAGATCATCGAGAAGGAGTTCGCCCTCTCCGGCTCGGAGCAGAACCCCGATCTGACCGGCAAGAGCGTCAAGCAGGTGCTGCAGCGGGTGCTCCCGGGCGCGCCCGGTCCGGTGGAGGCGTTCAAGAAGCACGGCGCGGACTTCGCCGTGGCCGGCAGGCTCCCGGCGCTGGTCGAGCAGATGAACAGGCTCGCGGCCGAGATCGGCGGCCCCGCGTTGGCGTACGCCGACATCGAGCGCCAGGTCGTCGCGCGCGACCGGGAGATCCTGAACCCGTTCGCGAAGGACTTGCAGGTCACCGCGATTCGCGGGGCTCGGGCGTACCGGGGCGACAAGCTCGTCCGGGTGGCCTCGCCGCACCGTCTCCTGGATCCGAAGGCGGGTCCGCTGATCGCCGTACGCCTCAACATCCTCACCCGCAAGACGCTGGGCGGGCTGGAGACGGACCTGTCCGGCCGGGTCCTCCAGGCCGGCGGCGAGCCCCTCCCCGGCCTGTACGCGGCCGGCGAGGCAGCCGGCTTCGGCGGCGGCGGCATGCACGGCTACCGGTCGCTGGAGGGGACGTTCCTCGGCGGCTGCCTGTTCTCCGGCCGGGTGGCCGGGCGCGCGGCAGCCGCCGCCGTCAGCTGATCAGCCGACCGGGAACAGCAGGCACGACGAGGTCGCGTGGGCGACCAGCCGGCCGGCCTCGTCGGTCAGCGTCGCCTGGGCCAGCGCCGTCCGCCGTCCCTGCGACAGGACCGTGCCCTCGCAGGTGACCAGCCCGGATTCGACCGTCACCGGGCGCAGGTACTTCACAGTCAGGTCCATGCTCGTGTAGCCGATCCCGGCGGGCAGCGTGGAGTGGACGGCGCAGCCGGCGCCGGTGTCGAGCAGCGTCGAGATCACGCCCCCGTGCACCGTGCCGAGCGGGTTGTAGTGGAACTCCTGGGCCTTCATGGTCACCACGACCCGCCCGAATTCGGCGGTGAAGTCCTGCATGTCCAGCAGGCGCATGATCGGCGGGGGTGGCAGCTCGCCGTTGACCATGAGCTGGAGCACCTCCAGCCCGGTCAGCCCGGCCGGAGCCTGGGCGTACACGCCGGGGTCGTCCCACTCGAAGGTGCGGGTGCGCTTCTGCTGGGTCTGCGTCACCGCCGACTCGAACGCTCGAGCCGGGAGTGAGGACGAAGAGTCGGCCACCAGTTTCATAGCCCCAGGCTGGCAACGCTTGCTGAGTCTGTCAAGAAGACTTAGGTTGTCTCACATGAGGCCGGCGGCGTTGGAATGGTCCGTGGAGAACTGCACGGTCGGGCGCGCCATGGCCGTCCTGGGCGAGCGGTGGACCTTCGTCGTGCTGCGCGAGGTCTTCAACGGCGTGCGGCGGTTCGACGACATGCGGCGGCACACCGACATTCCCCGGCAGGTGCTCACCAACCGGCTCGCGACGCTGGTCGAGCAGGGGGTGCTGCGCCGTGAGCCCTACCGCGAGCCGGGCGAGCGGCTGCGCCACGAGTACCGGCTGACCGAGAAGGGCTTCGATCTCTATCCGGTCCTCGTCGCGGTCTGGGAATGGGGCGACCGTTATCTGGCCGACCCCGACGGCTCGCCCGTGACGGTCGCTCATCGCGACTGCGGCGCCACTGTCGGCGTACAACTCGTCTGTTCGGAGGGACACGTGCTGAAGTCGCCACGCGAGGCCGCGACGCGCCCGGGACCTGGCGCGCGACCGTTCGGAGCGCAAGCATGACGCATGAGGTCGTCAACCAGGCCCCGCCGCTGATCGGCCACGACGTGGCCGCGGACCCGGCGCTGCTGGAAGCACTGGTACGCGAGGGCGCGGAGTGGCACCTCGGCGACCTGCACGCGCTGGGCCGCCTGGCCGGGAGCGAGGAGGCGCAGCGGTGGGCCGACGAGGCCAACCGCTACTCGCCGGTGCTGCGCACCCACGACCGGTACGGGCATCGGATCGACGAGGTGGAGTTCCATCCGTCCTGGCACGAGCTGATGGGCGTGGCGGTCGAGCACGGGCTCGCGGGCGCGCCCTGGGCCGATCCGCGCCCGGGAGCGCACGTCGCCCGGGCGGCGGACATGCTGGTCTGGGGCACCGTCGAGCAGGGTCACATCTGCCCGATCTCGATGACGTACGCCGTGATCCCGGCCCTGCGGGCGCAACCCGACCTCGCCACGGTCTACGAGCCGCTGTTGACCTCGCGGGTCTACGACCCGGGTCTGCGCGCGCCCCTCGGGAAGGCCGGGCTGCTGGCGGGCATGGGGATGACCGAGAAGCAGGGCGGCTCC
Organism: Hamadaea sp. NPDC051192; assembly: GCF_040682475.1. Classification (NCBI taxonomy): domain Bacteria; kingdom Bacillati; phylum Actinomycetota; class Actinomycetes; order Micromonosporales; family Micromonosporaceae; genus Hamadaea; species Hamadaea sp. NPDC051192. The sequence goes on along the minus strand of NZ_JBFBAZ010000060.1, from coordinate 38,467 downwards.
GACGTCCGCGCCAACTCCACGGTCGCCGTCCCGGAGACCGACGGGACGTGGCGGCTCACCGGGCACAAGTGGTTCACCAGCGCGCCGATGAACGACCTGTTCCTGGTGCTGGCCCAGGCCCCGGGCGGGCTGTCGTGCTTCCTCGTGCCACGGGTGCTGCCCGACGGGTCCCGCAACACGTTCCGCATCCAGCGGCTGAAGGACAAGCTCGGCAACCGCAGCAACGCGAGCAGCGAACCGGAGTTCGACGGCACCGTCGCGTGGCTCGTCGGGCCGGAGGGCCGGGGCGTGCGCACCATCATCGAGATGGTCACGATGACCCGGCTGGACTGCGGACTCGGCTCCGCCGCCGGGATGCGAGCCGCCCTGATGCAGGCGGTGCACCACACCCGGCATCGGTCGGCGTTCGGCGGGCTGCTGATCGACAAGCCGTTGATGCGTACGGTGCTGGCCGATCTGGCGCTGGAGTCCGAAGCGGCCACCTGTCTCATGATGCGGGTCGCGGGCGCGGTCGATCGCGCGTCGCACGGCGACTCCGGTGAGGCGGACTTCCAGCGGATCGCCACCGCGCTGGCCAAGTACTGGATCTGCAAGCGGCAGCCGATGATGGTCGCCGAGGCGCTGGAATGCCTGGGCGGCAACGGATACGTGGAGGAATCGGGGATGCCCCGGCTCTACCGGGAGGCTCCGCTCAACGGGATCTGGGAGGGGTCGGGCAACGTCACCGCGCTCGACGTCCTGCGGGCTTTGCGTACCTCGCCGTCGACTGTGGACGCGTTGGCCGCCGAGATCGCCCCGGCGCTGGGTGCCTCATCCTATCTGGACGTCGCCTGGGCCTCGGTGGCGAAGCTGCTCACCTCGCCGGACGAGGCGTCGGCCCGCCAGCTCGCCGAACGCGCCGCCCTGGTCCTGCAAGGCGCCCTGCTCGTCCGGTACGCCCCAGCCGCGGTCGCGGACGCCTTCTGTGCCGCGCGCCTCGGCGGCGAAGGCGGCTTGGCGTTCGGCACCCTTCCCGCCGGCGTGGACATCGACGGCATCCTCGCTCGCGTTCCTCCGCTGCCGTCGTCGGACTGATCAGTGCGCTGATCGGTCCTGGTCAAGCTGATCGGTCCTGGTCAAACAGCCTCGGTGACGCGGCGGTCATGGGCAGGCTGCGGTCGCAGCACGGCGCCGACGCCGTCGACGAGGTCAAGCGGACTCCTGTCGGTCCCGGCCGCGGTGACCATGAGCAGGTCGGCGTCGGCGGTGGCGGCCGCCCGGATCAGGGCGTCCTCGGCGAGCACCTGCCGGGCCGACGTCCCGTCGCCGGGCAGGTCGGCCTGGTCGTGGGCCAGTTGGCCGCTGGCCGGATCGAGCCAGAGCACCGTCCCCGCGAGGCCGATCGGGTCCAGCAGCAGCGTCTCGACCTGACTCAGGTTGAACGCCGCGAGGACGGGTGCGATGCCGATCACAGCGTCGCCGTCGTCGCCTTGAAGCCGGTGCAGTACGCCGTCCGCGTGCTGACGGGCGGTCTGCGCGACGACCTGGGCCGTCACGGCGTCCAGCGCGGTCGGATCGTCCTCAGGTCCCGGCGCGTCGACGTCGGTCAGCACGGTCTTGCTGCGCCAGCGGGGTGGCAGTTGCTGGATCAGGAGCCGTCCGGCCTCGGCGTCGCCCGCGACGATGATCACCTCCGGGCCCATCGTGTCGGCGAGCCCGGTCAGCTCCGCGGCCACGTCCTGCGCGTGGTCCAGGCGATCACTCCGCCCGCCGGAGACGATCTTCCGGATCGGCTGGATCTCACTGCCCGAGACGTCGATGCTGCTGCTGTCGGCCGACTCGATGCTCCCACTCGCGGGGTCGACGACCACGCGGAGCCAGCTGATCCGCTGCCCCCGCTGAGCCAGCAGCGGCGCGACGTGGGGCAGTACGCCGTACTCGGCGCTGTCGGCCGGCGGCGGAGCCGCCATCACCTCGGTGTGCACCAGATCGGGACCGGCCTGCACGCCGGGATCGTCGCGCACGCGCTCCCCGGCGTTGGCGAACACGGCCAGCCCGTGCTGACCGTTCTCCGGCGGCGTGACGCGTACGGCCTCCTCGACGGCGGCCACCATCGGCTCGGCCGCGCCCTGGCGGAGCAGCGCCTCCCGGAGCGCGCGCCAGCGCAGCCCGACGTCGGCCCGCCCGCGTTCGGCGCCCAGCGAGTCGTCCAGGTAGACGGTGGCCCACGGCCCCGGCGTGTCGTACAAGGGCCTCAGGAAGCGGAGATTCATGCCCTGCCGAGTACCCCGCCCCGGCTGGTCTATTCGAGCAGTTTCGCCCGAAGTCGCGCGATGTCGTCCGCGCTCAGCCCAGCCGCGGTGAGCAGCGCCTCGACCGACCCGTACGCCGCGTCCAGCTCACGCAGCGTCAACAGCATCGCCTCGGGTGGCGTCGAGACGTAATAGGGCACCGGAGGCTTCTCGGCGAACCCCGGCACATGCACGTTCGCCCAGGCCACGTAGGCCGGGTCGGCCAGCTCGGTCAGGGCGTACTCGTGGGCGACGGTCTCCTGGTCGACCCCGAGGAGGCGCAAGATCAGGGCGATGACGGTCCCGGTGCGGTCCTTGCCGGCGACGCAGTGGACGACCGGCGTCCCGGAGTCGGCCTGGGCGACCAGCGAGATCACTCCGGCGATGTCGGCCGCGCCGTGCTTGATCAGCTCGGCGTAGCGGTCGGCGAGGAACCGTGCGACGCCTCGTTCGGCGTCGTAGTCCTCGGCCCGCCAATAGGGATGGTCGAGGTGCCGGTGGTGGTACGCGGGCGCGGCCCAGTCCGGTGCACGGCCGCCCGCACTGACCTCCTCGTGCCGCCGGAGGTCGATCACGGAGTCGACGCCCAGCTGGGCGAACGCCGTGCGGTCGGCGTCGCAGAGCCGCGACAGGGTGTCCGAGCGGTATAGCGCCTTGGTGCGTACGCGACTGCCGTCGGCGGCGGGCAGCCCGCCCACCTCCCGGAAGTTGAAGACGGCCTGGAAGGGGATGAAACTGCCGGTCGCCTCGATCGTCACGTCCCCGAGAGTAGCGGTCGGGGGCGACAATCCCACAAGAGGTTTCGCCCACATGGCGAGACGACGTTTCCACTTCTTGGCGCGTAGTGGCATAGTCACGCTCGTGACGCAGTTCGCCCTCATTATTGGCGACTAGCGCGCCGGCCAAATACGCAGGCCAGCGCGCAGACCTCCCGCATCCGCGGGGGGTCGTTTTGTTTTGTGGGAGAGAAGGCGCGATGCAGGTATACGACACGACGCTGCGCGACGGCGCACAGCGCGAGGGCCTCACATACTCGGTCGCCGACAAACTGGCGGTGGCCAAGCTGCTGGACGAGTTCGGCGTGGGCTTCATCGAGGGCGGCTGGCCCGGCGCGATGCCGAAGGATGTCGAGTTCTTCCGGCGTGCGCGCGAGGAGCTGGAGTTCCAGCACGCGATCCTGGTCGCCTTCGGGATGACCCGCAAGGCAGGCGTGCACGTCGAAGACGATGCCCTGATCAAGGGCCTGATCGACGCCCAGACTCCGGCGGTCGCCCTCGTCGCCAAGTCCGATCTCCGGCATGTGCTGCGCGCGCTGCGTACGACGCCGGAGGAGAACCTCGCGATGGTGGCCGACAGCGTCGCGTACTTCGTGGCCAACGGCCGCCGCGTCTTCCTCGACTGCGAGCACTTCTTCGACGGCTTCCGGTACGACCCCGACTACACGACTTCCGTGGTCAAGGCCGGGCTCGAGGCCGGCGCCGAGATCGCGGTCATGTGCGACACCAACGGCGGGATGCTGCCCTCCCAGGTCTCCAAGGCCGTCGGCGAGGTCTGCGCCCGGCTCGGGGTGAGCCCGGACCGGCTCGGCATCCACACCCAGAACGACACCTCTTGCGCCGTGGCCAACACAGTCGCCGCGGTGGAGGCCGGCGTACGCCACTTCCAGGGCACCGCCAACGGCTACGGCGAGCGGCCCGGCAACGCCGACCTGTTCGCCTGCGTCGCCAACCTCCAGTTGAAGCTGGGCCTGCCCGTCCTACCGGACGGCTGCCTGGAACAGATGGTGCGCGTCTCGCACGCCATCGCCGAGATCGCCAACATCGCACCCGACACCCACCAGGCGTACACGGGCAGCGCGGCTTTCGCTCACAAGGCGGGGCTGCACGCGAGCGCGATCAAGCACGACCCGGCCCTCTACAACCACATAGACCCGGCCGTGGTCGGCAACGATATGAAGATCCTGGTCACGGAGATGGCCGGCCGGGCCAGCATCGAGCTCAAGAGCAAGGAACTCGGGCTCGATCTGGCCGGGCGGCCGGACGTCGCGACCAAGGTCACGGAGGAAGTCAAGCAGCGCGAGGCGGCCGGCTGGTCCTATGAGGCCGCCGACGCCAGCTTCGAGCTGCTCGTCCGGGATGCCCTCGGCGGCGGCCCCGCCCCGTTCACCCTCGAGTCCTACCGGGTCATCGTGGAGCACCGCGAGGACGGCGCCGTCGTCTCCGAGGCCACGGTGAAGGTACGCGTGAAGGGCGAACGGGTCATCGCCACCGCCGAGGGCAACGGCCCGGTCAACGCCCTGGACGAGGCGCTGCGGCAGGCCCTGACCCGGCACTACGCGTCGCTGGCGACCCTGGAGCTGGCCGACTACAAGGTCCGCATCCTGGAGGGCTCGCACGGCACGGGCGCGATCACCCGCGTCCTCGTGGAGACGGTGGACTCGCGGGGCGGCGACTGGACCACGGTCGGCGTCCACGAGAACGTCGTCGAGGCGAGCTGGCGGGCGCTCGTCGACGCGCTGACCTTCGGGCTGGTCCGCGTACCGGCCTGAGCAGTTCGGACTCCGATGGAGCCCGAGTGGTGGAACGGGCCGGGGGCGGCGACCGTCTATCGTGACGTGCAGCCCCCGGTCCACCCGGAATCATCGGAGTCGCCATGACGCAGCCACCACCGGAACCGCCGATCCGGCCTGAGTTCCGCGTGCCACCGATGCACCCGGTCCAGGCGCCGCCCGCGCTCGACGATCCGGCCGCCCGCAAGCGCCGGATGCGGCTCGGCATCATCGGCGCGGTCGTCGGCATCGGTATTCCGCTGCTCATCGTGGCCGTGGGCGTGGTCATCGCGCTGACCGCCTCGGGTACCGGGTCGGAGCGCTGGATCGGTCTGATGTTCGTGATGGCGGCCGGGCTGCTGCTCGTCGGGCCGGTCCAGATCGTCACCGGGATCGTGCTGACGGCGGTGCCGAACACCCGTCCGTTCGGGGTCGGCTTCCTGATCGGCTCGGCCATCGGCGTGATGGTCATGGCGGGCGCGTGCTTCGGCCCGATGCTGGGCAGCTCGTCGTTCTGATGCTGCGGCCGATCCTGTTCCACCTCGGGCCGTTCGGCGTACCGACCCACGACTTCTTCGTCGGGCTCGGCGTGACGGCCGCCCTCAGCTGGTTCCTGTGGCAGTTGCGCGGGCGGGAGCCGATCGACGAGCGGATCTGGGGCGTCATCGCCGGGGCGCTCGCGGGCGGGGCGCTGCTGTCCCGCCTCGGCACCTGGGCCCAGCACCTGGCGCCCAGCGCCAACGCCGGGCTGGCCGAGCAGTGGCTCTACGGCAGCCGGAGCATCCTGTCCGGACTCGTCGGGGCGTACGCCGGAGCGCTGATCGCCAAGCGGGTCACCAAGTTGAAGATCAGCACCGGCGACCTGTTCGCCGCCCCGGTCGCGCTGGCCATGGCGATCGGCCGGATCGGCTGCCTGCTCACCGAACTCCCGGGTACGCCGACCGGCGGATCCTGGGGCGTGACGCTGTCCGTCGCCGAGGCCGCGTCCATCCCGCGCGCGGTCGCCGGCGTGCCGTTGCACCCGTCGTTCGCGTACGAGATCGTCTTTCAGCTAGCCGCCTTCGTCGTGCTCCTGCGCAGCCGCGACCGGTTCGCCCAGCCCGGCGCGTTGTTCGCCGGCTACCTGCTCGCGTACGCCGCCTTCCGGTTCCTCGTGGAGTTCGTTCGCGGCAACGAGGTCGTCGCGCTGGGCCTGACCCGGCCGCAATGGTTCCTGCTGGCCTGCTCGCCGCTCGCCGTCTGGGCCGCCGTACGCCGAGTCCGCCGCGGCGGCTTCGCCCTCGCTCCCCGTGTCCTCCAGGATGGAGTCTCAGCATGACCGTCGGCATGTCACTGCGGGGCGACCGGATTCACCGGTACGTCAACGCGTTCTGCCCGCACTGCCACGCGACCGATCCCGAGCTGGCCCAGGTCCGGCGGTTGTCGGGCTGGCTGGCCGAACGCGACGGGCGGATCTGGCTCGAACGCGGCTGCCCGGAGCACGGCCTGGTGCGGACGCTCTACGACGAGAACCCCGAGATCCTGAGCTACCTGGAGGAGTGGACCGCGCCGACCAAGGCGCACGTGCCCGATCTGGCGGGGAACTTCGCGCCGGTGCCTTCGGCGTACCTGGACGGGTTGCCGGAGATGCAGACCCAGCACACCTGCATCCTGCTGGCCGACCTCACCGACCACTGCAACCTCAAGTGCCCGACTTGCTTCGCCGACTCGTCGCCGCAGATCAGCGGGGTCGTCCCGCTCGCCGATGTGTTGTCGAGTGTGGACACCCGGCTGTCGCGGGAGAACAACCGCATCGACGTGCTGATGCTGTCGGGCGGGGAGCCGACCCTCTACCCCCAGCTCGAAGAGCTGCTCGCCGAACTGATCGCCCGGCCGGTCACCCGCATCCTGATCAACACCAACGGCGTACGCCTGGCGCGGGAGCCGGAACTCGTGGCGCTGCTGGCCAAACACCGGGAGCGCGTCGAGGTCTACCTGCAGTACGACGGCCCGTCGGCGGCCACCAGCCGGCACCATCGGGGCGCCGATCTCACCCGGCTCAAGGAACAGGCGATCGACGCGCTGTCGGCGGCCGGCATCTTCACCACCCTGACGATGACCTGCGCCCTCGGTGTGAACGACGACGAGATCGGCGCGGTCGTCAAGCGCGCCCTCGACACGCCGTACATCGGCGGGGTCTCCATCCAGCCCCAGTTCGGTTCCGGCCGCTCGGCGCCGATCGACTCGCAGGACCGGTTGACGCACACCGGCGTACTCGCAAGATTGGAGCCGCAGACCGGCGGAATCGTCACGTGGCGCGATCTGACCGCACTGCCGTGCTCGCACCCGCACTGCTGTTCCGTCGGGTACCTGCTGAAGGACGATTCGAGCGAGTGGCAGTCGTTGACCGCGCTGATCGGGCATGAGCGGCTGAAGGCGTTCCTGGAGCTGTCGCCCGACCTCGTGGCGAACCGCATCGCGGACACCGAGCTGCCCGCGGTCATGCGCGGCGTGGTGAAGCAGTCGCTGCTGGACCTGCTCTCCGAGCAGTCGTCGCTGTCCCACCCGCGCGTCGGCGACCTGTGGAAGGACATCTGCGAGAACTGCGACCTGGGCATCTCGACCCTGCTCACGCTGGCCTCGTCGGCGCTGCCCGGCGGCCGGGACCGGCTCCGCAAGCTGCTGGCCGAACGGGTCAAGCGGATCACGATCAAGCCGTTCATGGACATCAACACGATGATCGAGGAACGGCTCACGCAGTGCTGCGTCCACGTCGCCACCCGCTCGTCGGCCGGCGCCGACCAGTGCGCGCCGTTCTGCGCGGTCCAGGCCTGGCCCGCGCTGTCGGCACAGCGACTGCCCCGCGCGATGCTGCCGGTGATCTCGTGAACCAGCAGCCCTACGACCCACTGCGACTGTGCGTGTACGCGACGATCGCGCTCCTGGGCTGGCTGCTCGGCCCGGTCGCGTTGGTGATCTTCGCCGGGATCGGCTTCGCGGGATACTGGCGGGCGCGGCGGGCCGGGCTCACGCGATCGAAGTGCTTCCTGCGGGATACGCGGCTCGTGCTGGCGTACCTCGGTGTGCTGACGCTCGCCGGGCTCGGCGGCATCGTCTGGTGGATCCTCTAGCGGCTTCTGTTCGTGATTCTTGCCGACCGGCGGTGATCGGCCCGGCTGGTATTTGACAGGTGGAAGAAGGCCGCAATGCAGGCAGCCACGCCCTACGAGCGATCGCACCTAGACTCGTACTGGGAGCTCCAGAGAAGCCCGAACTTCGAGATCCACAGCGTGGGTCTCGACGAAGGGCTGCACCCGGCAATCAGCGCGGAGCTCGGCGAGTACTACCTGGAGTGGCGCGACGTGGACCTGACGGGGGGCCTGATCTCCCATCAGCTGCGGTTCAGGCACTTCTGGTTCGCATGGGCGACTACCGGCGCGCTGCCCGAGGTCCACGGCGAGATCGATGTGCTTCCGCTGCTGGACGCGGTCGAGCAGGGTGACGGCCAGCCCATCATCGTCGAGCGCGAGTCGCATCGACGGTTCCACTCCCAGTTGCGGTGCATCGCCGGCTCCCGGGGCACCGGGAACGGCCATCTGACTCATCTACGCCTGCCACCGGACGGGGGCTCGGTGGAGATCTGGTTCGACGATCAGCTTGTTGACATCGACCCAGAGATCCGCGATCACCCCTCCACCTTTGTGAAGCTCGACCTCACCTACGGCGAATACATGGACGCCCTGCTCGCCACCAAGGGCGCTCGCGGCTGGGAGCTCCTGTTCGCCAACATCGATCTCACCCATCGCAGTCTTCAGACCACGGTGGCGAACCTGCGCAACATGCTCGAGGTTTTCCCTGCCCTGTTCCCTGACCACGACTACACACCTTTCCGGGAACGCCTGACGGCACGCCTGTAGCCGTCCGTCGTCGCGACGGCCCACCGTTCCTCGTATGCGGGCAAGCTGTACTCCTTATGCGTTTTCGCAGGTGGGACTGGGTTTTGTCGGCCGGCTTCTCTAGCATGGATCACATGTTCGAAGGCGGCGTTCCGGCGGATCTGGGTGAGCCGCTGCGGGACGCGTCGTCTCTGGATCTGTCGTCTTTGGATGGTGGGGCGCGGGTCGACGTGCTGTGCGCTGTCGCGCGTTCGGTGGCCCGCGAGCAGGCGCGGCTTCTGGAGGCCATGGCGTCGGTGGCGGCGACGTCGACCGGGATCGGCTTCGACGCCGACGAGGTCGCGTTCGCGCTGTGTCTGCCCCGGGTCGCTGCCCAGAGTCAGGTCGCGTTGGCGATCGATCTGATTCGCCGGCTGCCGCGTGTTCTGGATTCGCTGCGGGCCGGTCGGATCTGCTTCGCGCGGGCGAGGGTGTTCTCCGAGGTCCTTCAGCCGGTCGCCGACGACGGGCTGGCGCGGGACCTGGCGGACCGGTTCCTTCGTCCGGCAGAGAACTGGACGGCCTCGCAGTTGCGTAGTCGCCTGCGTAAGGCCGTGCTGGACGCGGATCCCGACGCGGCTCGGGTCCGCTACGAGCGGTCGATCGAGGAGCGGCGAGTGTCGCTGGTCGCCAACGACGACACGACCGCCAGCCTTGCGGGGATCTTCCTGCCACCGGTGAAGGCCGCTGCCGCCTTCGAACGGGTGGACGCGATCGCCCGGGGATTGAAGCGGGACGGCGAGGCGCGGACCTTGGAGCAGCTGCGCGCGGATGTGTTTTGCGACCTGCTCGCCGGGATCTCGCCCGCCTCTGGTCCGATCGTGCGGGCCGGGGCGGTCGAACTGGTCGTGCCGCTGACGACCCTCGCCGGGCTCTCGGACTCGCCCGGCGAGGTGGCGGGGTACGGGCCGGTCGTCGCCGACATCGCACGGCAGGTCGCCGCCGCACAGGCGGCGTTGGTCGAGCCGAACATCGCGGCGGCGGCTGGGGACGACGTCGCACCGCGGCCGCCGGTGCGCTGGCGGTACCGCGTCTACGACGATGATGGAACACTGCTGTACCACGGAACCACGCGCGCCCGGCCCACCGAGGCGGACAGCCCCGACCTGGCGAGAACGCAAAACGACGCACCCCGTGGCGAAGGCGGCCTCTTCGGCGAACGCGCGCTCAAGAACGAGGCGGGACTCGCGGGTGAGGGCGGACTCAAGACCGAGGCGGGACACGCGGGCGAGGGCGGACCCAAGAGCGAGACGGGACTCGGCGGCCACGACGGACTCGGGGGCGGAGCGGGACTCGGGGGCGAGGACGGACACGACGTTCAGCCGAAGGCCCACACCGGTGCCAGGACGCGCGACCGCCCAGCGAACCAGCGTCCTCGCCCGCCGATGCAGGACGACGAGACGACCCGCTTTCCGAACGCCGCCCTGCGCAAGTGGGTCAACGCCCGTGACGTCACCTGCCGCGCACCCGGCTGCACCGCACCGGCGCGTTCCTGCGACACCGACCACACGGTCGACCACGCGGCCGGCGGCCGGACTCGGCACGACAATCTGGGCTTGCTGTGCCGGCATCATCATCGGCTCAAGCACGAGGGCGGCTTCCGCGTCGACCAACCCGAGCCGGGCCGATTCCGCTGGACCAGCCCGAACGGCCGTTCCTACGAGGTACTCCCCGAACCGCCATAGCCAGCTGGGCGTACATCGGGAGGATGAGGTGGTCCCGCCGGAGTATCCGAAGTAGACACAGCGACGGACGACCGCTGGGGTGGTCCGCGCCTAGCGTCGCGGCATGACTCACCTCTCCCGCAGAAGCCTGATCCTGGGGAGCGCGGCCGTCGCCTCGGCGGCCCTGCTTCCGGCGACCGCTGCGTCGGCGACGTCCAGCCCGCTGCACCTGCTGCGCCCGACCGGCCCGTACGCGGTCGGCGCGACCGCCCGGTATGTGCGGGACACGTCGCGCCCTGATCCGTGGGTGCCGAGCGTGCCCGCCCGGGAACTCATGATCACCATCTGGTATCCGACGCATGACCGGCGGGGCAGCCGGTGGCAGTACATGACGGCGGAGGAGTCCCGGCTGTTCATCGAGGGCAAGCTGAACTTCGACCTGCCGAAGGACATTCTGAGCACGGTTCGGACGTTCGCGTACGCCGAGGCGAAGCCGATGGGCCGGCCCCGGAGCCTGCCGCTGGTGGTGCTCTCGCCGGGGTACACGCAGCCTCGCAATTCGCTGTCGGCCCTGGCCGAGGACCTGGCCAGCCACGGCTACGTCGTCGTGGCGATCGACCACACCTACGAGACCTATGCCGTGACCTTCCCGGACGGCCGGGTCGCCGGGTGCGACACCTGCGCGTTCGACGACGACCGGACGTTCTTCGCTCGCCTCTACGAGGTACGCGCCGCCGACGTCTCCTTCGTGCTCGACCAGCTTCTGGGTGCGCAGCCGGTGTGGTCGGGCGGCCACCTCATCGATCCGAGCCGGATCGGGATGTCGGGGCACTCGGCCGGCGGGGCGAGCGCGATTCCCGCGATTCTCGGCGACCGGCGGATCCGGGCCGGCATCAACATGGACGGCAGCTCCACGGGTTACACCCCGCCCGCGCCGGTGACCCGGCCGTTTCTGCTCCTCGGTACGCAGTCCTTCCACTCCCCGAACGGCCCGGACGCCTCGTGGCAGCTCGACTGGGACCTCATGGCGGGCTGGAAGCGGTGGATCACCGTGGCCGGGACGGAACACGCCTCCTTCAACGACCTGGCGCTCTTCGGCGAGCAACTCGGCATCGACTTCGGCGCCACGACGACCGGTACGCGGTCCACGCAGATCACCCGGCGGCTCAACCGGGCGATGTTCGACCGGCATCTGCGGCACCGGCCGGAGCCGTTGCTCGACCGGGCCGATCCGCGCTATCCCGAGATCACCGTCGCGGCGACCGGAGGCTAGCGGACTCCACGCCAGACCCACGGCGGACTCCATGAGCGCGTCGCAGGCGCGACACTGACGGGATGCGAAATCGCTCCGTCCTCCTCGACGCCGTCCGAGGCGCGCTGACGGGAGCCGCCGTGGTGGCCGGCGGTTATGTGGCCTATCTCTTCGGCGACTGGTACGCCCGTGGCACGAGCAACAACTATACGAACAGCGCCGACGCCCTTGGCGACTTCGCCGTCGCATTTCTGTTCGCGGCTTTCGTGTTGTGCCCGGCCGGGGCGTACCTCGCCGCATGGTTGTGCCACCTGCGTCGGCCACTGCTGATCGCCATCGGGGGCAATATCCTGAGTGTGGTCGCGATCGTCAGCGTGTTGAGCCGGAGCCCAAATCCAAGCCTGAGCCTCCGCCTCGTCGCGGAGATCGCGGTCCCGATCGTGATCTTCGCCATCCTCGGAGCGGCCTTCTCGACCCGTTCCACCCGAGAGGTCTCGGCCTCGCCGGCCGCGCCGCGCGGCTGAGCGGCTAAGGGATGCGGGAGGTCAGGCAGTAGACGCCGCCCGCCGGGTCCCGCATGACAGTCCACTTCGGACGCACGTCGAGCACCACCGCGCCCAGCGAGACGTGCCAGGCGACCGCGGCGGGGACGTCGGAGCAGGCCAGGTCCAGGTGCATCGCCGGACGGTCGGCGGCGCTGCCTAGCCGCTGCACGAGGATGCGGACGGGCAGCGACGGCGGCGGCACGACCCGGGAGAACTCGGGGAGGGTCGCCGCCTGCGACTCCCAGCCGGTGACCGCGGCCCAGAAGGCGTACTCGGTCTCGAAGCCGTCGGGGAGCGCGTCGACGCACATCTGATCGGCCCGGACGCGTACGCCTGACGGGCCGGTCACCGGGGCCGGCCGGGTCTGCTCCTCGTGCCACGGGACGGCGCAGAAGAAGTGACCGGCGGGGGAGCGCAGCACGGCCCAGTCGCCGTGGTCGGCCGTCATGGCGGCACCCGCATCGAGTGCGCTGGTGATGAAGGCGCGGACGTCGGTGACGGCGAAGTCGAGGTGCCCGCCGCCGGGTCCGCCCACTGCCTGCAGCTTCAGGAAGGCGTCGCCGGTCGCGGGCTGGAAGGTCGCGAACTCGCCGTTCTCGCCACGCCTCGGGGAGAGCGTCGTCTCCGTCGCCTGTGTCCAGAACTCGGCCGCCGTCTCGAACCGGTCGGCGGGACGGTCGAGGAACGCGTACGCCCAGCGGATCATCGCAGCGCCGCCCAGGCCTCGTCGAGCGACGGCGCGACGGTGACGGCCGCCAGGAGTGCGGGGCTGATCAGCGGCCGCGACCCCAGCCAGTCCACCAGCCCGGCGTAGAAGCCGTCCGCGTCGAGCAACACGAGCGGCTTGCTGTGCAGGCGCAGCTGCGGACCGGTGGTCCACACCTCGAACAGTTCGTCCAGGGTGCCCAGGCCGCCCGGCAGCGCCAGGAAGGCGTCAGCCTTGTCGATCATGATGGACTTCCGGGCGGCGAGATCCGGCGAGACGATCAGCTCGTCCACCTCCTGGCTCGCCCGTTCAAGGGCGACCAGGCCCTCAGGCATCACCCCGGTCACCGGTACGCCCGCGGCATGGGCCGCCTTCGCCAGCTCGCCCATCATGCCGAGACCGCCGCCGCCGTAGATCAGCGAATGGCCCTCGCGGGCGAGCCCGCGCCCGGTCTCGCGCGCCAGCTCGAAGAAGGAATCGGGGGCGTCGGGCTTACCCGAGCAGAAAACGCAGACGGCGGCCACGCGACCGATCCTAGACGGGGCCGCCGCCCTGCTTTCCGGCGATTTCCCGGCGATTTCCCGGCGATCACGTCTCCGGCGATCAAGGTCCAGAACCGGTCAGGCGCGTACGCGGAACGGGGCGACCGCCTCGCGCACATAGCCGACCGCGTCCCAGTCGTCGTCGCCATGCGCGATCGTGCTGAGCACCTCGCGCAGGTGCAGCACCCGCATGCGGTCCGCCCAGCCGTCGAGCAGCGGCGCGACCTCGGCGTACGCGGCGAAGAAGCGCTCCGACGACGGTGGTCGTGGGGAGCACCACATCATGCTGAGGTCGACCTCGGCCCAGGTGTAGGAGACGGCCGGGTCGACGACCGCGACGCCGCCGTCGGGCGTACCGAGGATGTTGCCCGGCCAGAGGTCACCGTGGGTGAGGCAGGCGGGTTGGGCCGGGATCAGCTCGGGCAGGCGTTCGCAGAGGCGCTCCAGGGCTCGCCGGTCCTCGGCCGTGAACTTCGTGATGTCCGGCAGCCAGCGGAGGATGCGGTGCTCGGCGAAGAACTCGTGCCCGTCGCTGTGCCACGTGTTGACCTGCCGCATTCGGCCCAGCCAGCCGTCGGCGGGCCAGCCGAATCGGCCGGCGACGGTCGAGGTGTGCATACGCGCGACCGCCCGGCCCAACTCCGCCCAGGCCTCGCCGGTGTCGGGGAACGCCGGGTACGGCGCGAGCACGAGCAGCTTGGGCGAGACGTGCAGCACGTCCGGCGTACGCAGACCGGCGTCGCGCAGCGCGGTGAGCCCGGCGGCCTCCACCTCGAAGACGTCCGGATCGTCCGCCCGCAGGGTTTTCGCGAAGACCTGCGTACCGCTGTGGAAGAGGGTGGCGACCCCGGCCTGTGCGATCACCCCGCCTCCGGCGGGCTGCACGGACTCCGCGTCGAACCCGGCTAACCGCAGGCGCCACCGCAGAAGCTCCGTCACGGCGCAAGAATAAGCGCGGCACCGCTAAGCTGCCGTCATGATCGATCCCGTCCGCCCGGCCGCCCTCGCCGCCGGTGACCTGGTAGCCCTGGTCTCGCCGTCCGGACCGGTCCGGTCCGTCCGCGCCGACGCCGCGGTCGGCGTGCTGACCGGATGGGAACTGCGGACCCGGCTGGGCCGGCACGCCCTGGCCCGCACCGGGTACCTCGCCGGCACGGACGAGCAGCGGCTGGCCGACCTCAACGACGCGTTCGCCGACCCCGAGGTGCGGGCCGTGCTCTGCCTCCGGGGTGGCTACGGCATGCAGCGCATCGTCGACGGGCTCGACCTCGACGCCGTCCGCGCCGATCCGAAGCTGGTCATGGGCTTCTCCGACATCACCGCGCTGCACCTGGCGCTGTGGCAGGGCGCCCGGCTGGCGACCGTCCACGGCCCGGTGGCCGCACAGCTGGACAAGGGCGCGCAGTCGCCGACGGCGCTGGGCGCGAAGACCGTCCTGATGTCGTCCGCCCCGGTGACGGTCAAGGCCGACGAGGCGGAGAGCACGTTCCGCGTACGCCGGGTGGGGCGCGCCGAGGGCGTGCTGATCGGCGGCAACCTCGCGATGCTGGCCAGCAGCGTCGGCACCCCGCACATGCCCGACCTGAGCGGGGCGATCCTGCTGGTCGAGGACGTCAACGAGCAGCCCTACCGGATCGACCGGATGCTGACCCAACTGCTGCGCTCGGGCGCGTTGGACGGGCTGGCGGGTGTCGCGATCGGACAGTTCACCGACTGCGACGCCGAGGGCGGCCCGGCTGCCGAGGAGGTGCTGGAGGAACGGCTCGCGCCGTTGGGCGTACCGCTCCTGGGCGGGCTGCCGATCGGGCACGGCGATCAGCACGTGGCGATCGGGGTCGGGGTGCCCGCGGTCCTGGACGCCGAGGCCGGCACGCTGCACGTCCAACCCGTAGGACGCCCGTAACGGGTGTGCGCGCCAGGGGGTCGTTAGTATAGGAAAGGAGTATGAGCCCCCGGATCGACCCCGACAAGAGCAAGTCCTGGTTACGGCGGGCGCTCCCGCTGGTTCGCGCGCATCGCGGGATGCTGTTCACCTCGCTCGGCCTGTCGCTGGTCGGCCTGCTGGTCCAGGTGCAGATTCCGGATGCGCTGCGGCGCGGGATCGACGACGCGCTGGTCGCGCGTACGTCTGATCTGAACATATATGTCTGGCTTGTCGCGGCGTTGGCGATCGCGCAAGGCGTGCTGAACTTCGGGGCGCGGAAGTATCTGCTGCGCACGGCGTACGAGATCGAGTACGACCTGCGGACCCTCATCTACTCGCACCTGGTCCGGCTGCCCTACGGCTTCTACGACCGTGTCCAGTCCGGCGAGCTGATGTCGCGGGCCGCCTCCGACGTGCGCGCGGTCCAGATGTATCTCGCGTTCGGCCCGTCGATCCTGGTCCAGTGCGGCATCGCGCTGGTCGCCTTCGGGCTGATGGTGTCGATCAACCCGCTGCTCGCGGTGGTCGCGATGGCGACCATGCCGCTCATCGCGCTGCTCGGCGTCTGGATGCGCAAGGCCATCTTCCCGGTGTCCTGGCTCATCCAGGCCCGGCTCGCCCGCGTCGCGACGATCGTGGACGAGAACACCCAAGGGGTACGCGTGGTGAAGGCGTTCGCGGCCGAACCCCGGCAGGTGCAGGCGCTCGCCGACGCCGCCGATCGGGTGCGGTGGGCGTACCGGCGCGACGCGCTGATCCGCAGCCGATGGGCGCCCACTCTGGAGAGCCTGCCCCGGCTCGGGCTCGCCCTCGTGCTGCTGTTCGGCGGCTGGATGGTCATCGACGGGCAGACCACGATCGGCACGATCGTCGCGTTCAACTCGTACGTCCTCATGCTCCAGCCACCCTTCCGGATGCTCGGCATGATGATCATGCTCGGGCAGCGGGCCGCCGCTTCGGCACAGCGCATCTACGAGATCCTCGACACCGAGTCGGAGATCGTCGAGGCGGACCGCCCGATCGACACCCGGCTGCGGGGCGAGCTGGAGTTCCGCGGCGTCGGCTTCGCGTACGCCGACGGCACGGTCGCGCTCGCGGACCTGGATCTGCGGGTCGCACCCGGGGAGACGGTGGCGCTCGTCGGCCGGACCGGTTCGGGCAAGTCGACCCTGGGCCGGCTGCTGGCCCGCTACTACGACGCGACGGCCGGGACGGTGCTCATCGACGGCCGCGACGTCCGTGAATACGCCCTGGCCGAGCTGCGCCGCCAGGTCGGCATCGTGCCGGAGGAGCCGTTCCTGTTCTCGGCCACGATCCGGGACAACATTGCGTTCGGCCGGCCCGACGCGGCCGACGAGGACGTGATCGCCGCCGCGCGGGCCGCCGGAGCGGACGAGTTCATCGGGCACCTGCCAGAGGCGTACGCGACCGTGGTCGGTGAGCGCGGCTACACGCTGTCCGGCGGCCAGCGGCAACGCGTCGCGATCGCACGGGCGCTGCTCATGAACCCGCCGGTGCTCGTGCTCGACGACGCGACGAGCGCCGTGGACGTCTCCGTCGAGCAGCGGATTCACAACGCGCTACGAGATTTGATGGTCGGGAGGACAACCTTGATCGTGGCGCATCGCCTCTCCACCATCGGGCTCGCCGATCGGGTGCTGCTCGTCGAGGACGGCCGCGTCGTCGCCGACGGCACCCATCGGGAGTTGCTCGACGACCCGCGGTACGCCGCGGTGCTGGCGAGCTACGACACCGCGACCGACACCGCGACTGACGTCGCGGATGAGACCGCGACCGAGGTCGCGAACGACGAGGTGACGACGGCATGACGATGTTCGGTGGCGGCTTCGGCGGGCCGGGCGCCGGCGGTGGAGGGGCGATGGGCGGCGCCGGGCGCGGCGGCCTCAACAAGTCGCCCGAGGGCCTGGCGTTCGCGGGCATCCCGCCCGAACTCCAGGCCGGGGTCGACCGGCTGGAGACGATCGAGAGCCGGCGGCCGCAGCCGTCCGAGCCGGTCGAGTTCCGGCAGGCGGTCGCCGGCGAGCGGCGGCTCACCCTGCCCGGCCTGCTGCTGGGCCGGTGGCGGCTGTTCGCCGTGGCCTGCGTCATGCTGCTCGGCGAGACGGTGCTGCTTCAGGCCGGTCCGCTGCTGGTGCAGGTCGGGATCGACCACGGCATCATGCGCGGCGATCTGCGTACGCTGCTGCTCGCGGCGGGCGCCTTCATCGGCTCGGTCGTGCTCTCCTGGGGCGCCTCGGTGGCGCGGATGCGGCAGACCGGGCGGCTGGCCGCTGACGCGGTCCGGGATCTGCGCGTACGCGTCTTCGCCCAGTTGCAGCGGATGTCGCTGGACTTCTTCACGACCGAGAAGGCGGGCGTGATCCTCACCCGGATGACGTCCGATGTGGAGGCTGTGCAGAACCTGCTTTCGGACGGCCTGGCCCAGTTCGTCATCCAGGGTCTGACCATGGTCGTGGTCACCGTCGTGCTGTTCTCCTACGACGTCGAGCTGGCCCTGATCACGTTGCTGCTGGTGGTGCCGCTGCTGACGGCCGCCTCGCTGTGGTTCCGGCGCGCCGCCGACGACGGGTACCGCCGCCAGCGCGACACCATCGCCGCGATGTACTCCGACCTGTCGGAGAGCATCTACGGCGTCCGGGTCGTCACGGCGTACCACCGGCAGGATCGCAACGTCGCCGACCACGAGGCGGTCGTCGGAAGGTATCGCGACGCCAACAACTTCACCGGCCACATCAACGCCGTCTACGGGCCGGGCACGTCCGTCATCGGGCTGCTGGGCATGGCCGCGCTGCTCCTGATCGGCGGGGAACGCGTACTGCGCGGCGAGATCAGCGTGGGGGAGCTGACCGCTTTCGTCCTCTACCTGAACGCGTTCTTCGCCCCCGTGCAGCAGCTCGTCCAGCTCTACACGAGCTACCAGCAGGGGCGGGCGGCCGTGGTGAAGCTGCGGGACCTGCTGTCGTCGCAGCCGACGGTGGCCGAGAAGCCGGACGCGGCGGCGCTGCCCCCGGTGCACGGCGAGATCCGGTTCGATCGGGTCACCTTCGGCTACCTGCCGGGCCGGCCGGTGCTGCGCGACGTCGACCTCGTGATCGCGCCCGGGGAGACGGTCGCCTGCGTCGGCCCGACCGGTGCGGGCAAGTCGACCCTGGCCAAGCTGGTCACGCGGTTCTACGACCCGGAGTCCGGGCAGATCCTCATCGACGGTCACGACCTGCGAGACGTCACACTGTCCTCGCTGCGCCGGCAGATCGGCGTCGTGCCGCAGGAGCCGTTCCTGTTCGCCGGGACGATCCGGGAGAACATCGCGTTCGCCCGGCCGGACGCGTCCGAGGCCGAGATCTGGGCCGCCGTCGACGCCGTCGGCCTGCGTGACCTCGTCGAGCGTACGCCGGACGGGCTGGACGCCCGGCTGCACGAGCGCGGTCAGAGCGTCTCGTCCGGCCAGCGCCAGTTGCTGGCCCTGGCCCGGGCGTTCCTCGCCGAACCCCGGGTGGTGGTGCTCGACGAGGCCACGTCCAACTTGGACCTTCAATCCGAGCTCCGGGTGGAACGAGCGCTCGACCGGCTGCTGGAGGGCCGGACCGCGCTGCTGATCGCGCACCGGCTCAGCACCGCCATGCGGGCCGACCGGATCGTGGTCGTCGACGAGCACGGGATCCTCGAGAGCGGCTCGCACACCGAGCTGCTGGCCCTCGACGGCCGGTACGCCCAGATGCACGCCACCTGGGCCGCCCATGCGTAAGGCGGGCATCGTCGCGGGCTGGGCCTTCGCCGTGGGGGTCGCCGCCTGGGCGGTGGTGCGGCTCTTCGGGCTCGACGGGTGGTACCCGGCGGTGCAGGTGGTGGCCTTCACGCCCTACGCCGTCCTGGTCGCTGCGCTGGGCGTACCCGTGCTTGCCTGGTGGAAGAAGTGGCCGGAAGCCGCGGTCGCCGCCGTGAGCGCCGTGGTGCTCGCGGCCTGTGTGCTCCCGCGGGCCGTGACCGACGGCGACGCGCTGGCCGGTGCGACCGGGCCGACCCTGCGGGTGGCGAGCGCGAACCTGCTGATCGGCGGGGCCGACCCGGCCGAGATCCTCCGGCGGGTACGCGAGGAGCAGGTGGACGTGCTGGCGGTGCAGGAGATGACGCCGGAGTGGCTCGCGGCGGCCGACGCCGCCGGGCTGGGCGACGTGCTGCCGCAGCGGTTCGTGGCGCCCGCGAGCCTGGCCGAGGGCTCGGCGGTCTTCTCGCGGCGGCCGCTGGCCGACGGCGGCTCGCACCTGATGGCCTTCGGCTGGTTCCAGCAGGTCCACGCGGTGATCACGGTCGACGGCGTGCCAGTAGTGCTGGAATCGGCGCATCCGGCCTCGCCGTACAACGCCGACGTGACCCCGGCCTGGCGATCGAACCTGCGCAAGGAGCCGCCCGCCACGCCGGACGGGTCGCTGCGGGTGCTGATGGGCGACTTCAACTCGACCCTCGACCACGGGCTGCTGCGTGACCTGATCGACAGTGGCTACCGGGACGCCGCCTCGGTGGTCGGCAAGGGGCTGGTCGGGACCTGGGGGCCGTACAACGGCGACCCCGTGCCGCCGGTGACCATCGATCACGTGCTGGCCGACCGGCGGATCGGCGTACGCGCCTTCGCGGCGTTCACCATCCCGGGCAGTGATCACCGGATGATCGTCGCCACCCTGGTCCTCCCGGGCACTCACTAGACTGGGCGGCGTGAGTGCCGCCCTGGTGATCGAGAACGACCCGACCGACGACGCCCGCCGACTGGGTGACTGGCTCACCGACGCGGGCCTGGCGCTGGACGTACGCCGAGTGCACGCCGGTGATCCGCTGCCCGAGGAGCCGACGGAGCATTCCGCGCTCGTGGTGCTGGGCGGATCGCAGGACGCCTACCCCGAGGGGAACACCGCGCCGTGGTTCCCGCAGCTGGAGGCGTTGCTGCGCAAGGCGGTGCGGCATCGCGTACCCACGCTGGCGATCTGCCTCGGCGGTCAGCTGCTCGCCCAGGCCCACGGCGGCACCGTCGAGCGGTCCGCGTCCGGCCCGGAGGTCGGCCCCGGCCTCGTCGCCCGGCGGGACGCCGCCGAGAAGGACCCGCTCTGGGCGCCGGTGCCGTTCGTCCCGGACGTCCTGCAGTACCACTACGACGAGATCACCGAGCTGCCGCTGGGCGCGACCCTGCTGGCGACCTCCAGCCGCTACCCGAACCAGGCCTTCCGGATCGGCGACCTGGCCTGGGGCACGCAGTTCCACATCGAGTGCGACACCGAGCAGTACGCGGGCTGGCTGGAGTCGACCCGGGCGAGCCTGACCGAGCTGGGTGTCGACGCCGACGAGCTGATCGAGCGGGCGGACGGGCTGATGGACGACCTCTTCGAGGTCTGGCAGCCGTTCGCCCGGCGGTTCGCCGACATCGCGCTCGGGCGGCTGGAGCCGCCGGTGAGCGCCCGCACGACGCTTCCGCTGCTCGGCTGATCCGCGATGGCGGCGGCGGGCATCGGGCGGCTGGCACGGTACGGCTTCACCGCGGTGCCGGGCCGGCCCGACCCGGTGGGACTGCTCGGCTCCCGCGGGATGAACCTCTGGGTGGCGGAGGAGCAGCGGCCGTACGACGAGGAGGCGGCGCTCATCCTCGACCAGCTGCGCCGGGTCGCCGACCCGAACCTGGCGCTGCGGCAGCTCGCCCGGCTGCACGAGCGGGACCCGGCCGTGGTCGAAGCCGTCGGCACCGACCACGACCTGCGCGATCGGCTGATCACGGTGCTGGGCGCGGCTGAGGCGCTCGGTGACCATCTCGCGGCCCGGCCGGGCGAATGGCGGTGTCTGACGCACACCATGCCCGCCCGCTTCGAGGTGCACGCCGGGATCGCCGACGTCGCGGCGCTGCGGCTGGCGTACCGGCGGGGGCTGTTGCGCGTGGCGGCGGCGGATCTGGCCGACCACGTCGACGTCGAGCAGACGATGGCCGAGTTGACCGCGCTCGCCGACGCCACCTTGCGGGTGGCGTACCGGCTGGCCGCGGCCCGGGTCACCGGGAATCCCCGGCTGGCCGTCATCGCCATGGGCAAGTGCGGCGGCACCGAGCTGAACTATGTGTCCGATGTGGACGTGATCTTCGTCGCCGCCGAGGACGAGGACCTGCCGGCCGCCACCGCCATCGCCGCCGGGCTGATGGAGATCTGCGGCCAGGTCGCCTGGCCGGTCGACGCCGCGCTGCGGCCCGAGGGCGGGCGCGGGCCGCTGGTGCGCACGCTGGCCAGTCATCTCGCGTACTACCAGCGCTGGGCGCGGACGTGGGAGTTCCAGGCGCTGCTCAAGGCACGGGCGGTCGCCGGGGAGGTGGCGCTCGGCCGGTCGTGGCTGGTCGCGTTGCAGCCGCTCATCTGGCACGCCGCCGAACGCCCTGAGGCGGTCGAGGACGTCCGCAAGATGCGGCGCCGCATCGTCGAGCAGATCCCCCGCAGCGAGATCGACCGCGAGATCAAGCGCGGTCCCGGCGGCCTGCGCGACATCGAGTTCGCCGTCCAGCTCCTCCAGCTCGTGCACGGCCGCGCCGACGACACGCTGCGCTCGCCCAACACGCTCACCGCGCTGCGCGCGCTCGTCGCCGGCGGCTACGTCGGGCGGCACGACGGCAAGGCCCTCGTGCTCGCGTACCGGTTCCTGCGAGAGGTGGAGCATCGGCTCCAGCTGCAGAAACTGCGCCGCACGCACACCGTCCCGGCCGCCGACGGGGGCGCCGGTTCCGCGGCTCTGGTCTGGCTCGCACACTCCATGGGGTACGCCGGAAGCGGCACCCGGACAGCGGAAGAGATGTTCCGGGCGGACTGGGTGGCGCATGCCGCCGAAGTCCGGCGACTGCACGCGAAGTTGTTCTTCCGGCCGCTGCTGACGGCGGTCGCGCAGGTCTCCGCCGACCATCTCGCGCTGCGGACGGCACAGGCCCGGGAGCGTCTGGTGGTCCTCGGGTACGCCGACCCGGCCGGAGCGCTGCGGCACATCGAGGCGTTGAGCGGGGGAGTGTCCCGGACGGCGGCGATCCAGCGCACCCTGCTGCCGGTGCTGCTGGAAGAGCTGGCCGACGCGCCCGACCCCGACGCCGGGCTGCTGGCGTACCGGCAGGTGTCGGAGAAGCTCGGCGCGACGCCCTGGTACCTGCGCCTGCTGCGGGACGAGGGCCCGGTGGCGCTGCGGCTGGCCCGGCTGCTGGGCACCTCGCGGTACGCCGTCGACCTGCTCGCCCGCGACCCCGAGGCGCTGCGCCTGATGGCGTCCGACGGCGAGTTGGCGCCTCGGGAAGGACGCGCCCTGGTCGAGGCGATGTCCTCGGCCGCCGGCCGCTACCGGGTGCCCCAGGAGGCCATTCGGGCCGTCCGCGCGGTACGCCGTCGCGAGCTGTTCCGGACGGCCTGCGCGGACCTGTTCCTGCGGCCGACCGAACTGGAGACCGGGCAGGCCCTCTCCGACGTCACCGACGCGACGCTGGCCGCCGCGTTGGAGGTCGCCCGAGCGGCTGCCGGAGCGCCGGAGGACTTCGAGTTCTCGATCATCGGCATGGGCCGCCTCGGCGGGTACGAGATGAGTTACCCGTCCGACGCCGACGTGCTGTTCGTCTACGAACCCGGTTCGGGCATGCGGGACGACGAGGCGCAGGGCACGGCGCTGGCCGTCGCGGAGAATCTGCGTACGCTGCTGGCCGCGCCGGCCCAGGATCCGCCGCTCGGGGTGGACGCCGACCTGCGCCCGGAGGGGCGGCAGGGGCCGCTGGTCCGGTCGTTCACGGCATACCAGCGCTACTACGCGAAGTGGAGCGCGATCTGGGAGGCGCAGGCGCTGCTGCGAGCGCGCCCGGTCGCCGGGTCCGAAGCCCTCGCCGCCCGGTTCGTCGAGCTGATCGAGCCGATCCGCTATCCCGAGGGCGGCCTGACCCGGGAACAGGTCGTCGAGATCCGGCGGATCAAGGCCCGGGTCGAGAACGAACGGCTGCCGCGCGCGGCCGACCCGCTGACCCACACCAAGCTCGGGCGCGGCGGGATCGCGGATGTCGAATGGACCGTCCAGCTCTGGCAACTGCGCCACGCGTACGAGGTGGAGAAGCTGAAGACGACGCGGACCCTGACCGCGCTCGCCGCCGCGACCGAGGCGGGCCTGGCGTCCGCCGCGGACGCGGAGATCCTGCGGACGGCCTGGAGTTTCGCGGCCCGAGTACGCAACGCGCTGACCCTGGTCCGCGGCCGAGCGGCCGACCAGCTGCCCCGGCACGGCCCGGAGCTGGAGGGCATCGCGCAGATCCTGGGCCAGGACGGCGAGCCGACCCTGGTGCTGGAGGAGTACCTGCGGGCGACCCGGCGGGCGCGGGCGGTCGTCGAACGGCTTTTCTTCGAGAACTGAAACTAGGCGGGGACCGGAGTCAGCTCGAACGGCACACACCGCGCCCCGAGCGCGATCCCGGTGTCGACCGACATCACCAGCCCGTCGGCGTAGACGACCGGGGAGTCGACCTCGGCCGGCGGGACCGCGAAGGTCTCGGGAATGGTCGAGTGGCCGTGCACGATCCGCCGCCCGCCGAGCCGGTCGAGCAGCTGACGGGCACGGCCGGGTCCGGTGGCCCGGTCGAGGAACTCGAAGCGCCGGAAGATCAGCCGCATCTGGACGCCGAAGGTCGCCGGATCGCGGTCGGCCATCATCTGCCGGACGGCCGCGTTGATCTCCTCGATGGTATCCCCGAACTCCAGGTACGCCGTCGTGTCCGCGTGGATCAGCAGGTTGTCGTCGACGAGGGCGACCGCTGGCAGCGCCGCCAGCCAGGCCAGCTGGGCGTCGGTGAGACCTTCGAGGTCGGTGCTCTGGCCGCCGTTGAGCGCCCAGGACTGGATGATCGTGCGCTCGGCGGTGATCGGCGCGTCCGGGATGTATCGCGACCCGTAGATCAGCAGGTCGTGGTTGCCCAGCACACAGCCCACCTCGCCGCCGGCCGCGGCCGCCTGCGGCTGAAGAGTCATGATCAAGTCGATGACGCCGATGCCGTCCGGCCCGCGATCGGTGAGGTCGCCGAGGAACCAGAGCCGGGCGTCGCCGCCCGCCCACGAGCCGCCCGCGTCGAGCAGGCCGGCCTCGCGGAGAGCCTCGGTGACCTGGGCGCGATGCCCATGGGTGTCGCCGATGACATAGAGCGCCACGGCGTCAGCTTATCCCTTCGGGCGATCTTGCGGCGTGAGGGTCAGGGTGTGCTCCGTGGCGGCGTCGATGGACGCCCGCGCGAAGCGGAACGGCAGCGTCTGACCAGTACGCCAGCGCTCGTACTGGTCGTCGTAGGTGGTGGCGAAGGCGTGCCCGGAGTTGCCGGTCAGCTGAATCCACCGCGAGTCGTCCAGGTTGGACATGTTGACGATCATTCGCATCGACGGGACCGCGTCGACCTCGTAGCCCTCGCCCGCGGTCCAGCCGGCCGCGTTGACGATCGAGTCGCCGCCGCTGACCCCGGTCTTCTCGTGGTTGAACAGCCACTCGATCGGGCCGATGCCGCTGGTGCCGAAGGTCGCGTGGGTCGCGGTGAGCGTGTGCATCGCCCCCCAGCGCCACTTCTTCGGGTCCTTGTCCTGGTCCTTGGTCAGTTCGGCGACCGCGTCCGCCTGCGCCTGGGCCAGGATCTGCTCGCGGGTCTCGTGCTCGGCCGTCGACTTGACGTCCCACCAGGCCGCGTCGGGCTGGTCGAGGAGGTGCCGGACCACCTCGAACCACCGGTCGCCGCCGTCGGCCGGATAGCCGTCCTCGCCGTAGCCCAGCTCGTCGAAGACCAGCCGGAGCAGGTTGCGCCACACGGCGTTGTAGTACGCCGCCGCGGCCGAGTCCTCCGGCTGCTGGTAGTCCCAGCCGTCGAGCAGTCGCACGGCCTGCTTCGCCGCGTCGGGCGCGGTCCGGGCCAGCCACGGGACGAGCGTCGGGGCGAACCCGTTGCGGTTGTCGAACTGCATCTTCTGGACGTCGTCCAGGGTGATCTTGCCGGCCTTCGCGGTCGCCTGGATCATGTCGTTGATCCGCTGCGACCGGTAGCCGTAGCTCCAGTCGCTGGTCAGGAAGTGCTCGTACTGCGGGCCGATGACGGCCTGGTTCGCCGTCGCGACGTACCCCTGCTTCGGGTTCAGGACGGTCGGCAGCTCGGCGAACGGCAGATACCCCGTCCAGTCGTACGCCGAGTCCCAGCCGGGCGCGGGCCAGCGGCCGTCGCCCTTGCCGCGTACCGGGATGCGGCCCGGCGACTGGTAGCCGATGTTGCCGTCGACGTCGGCGTAGACCATGTTCTGCGCGGGCACCTCGAACAGCGCGGCGGCCGCCCGGAACTCGGTCCAGTTGCCGGCCTTGTTCAGGGCGAACAGCGCGTCGGCGGTCCGGCCCGGGTCGAGCGCGGTCCAGCGCAGCGCGACGGCGTACCCGTCCTTGCTGAGCTTCTTGAGGTCGTCGCTGGCGTCGGACAGCAGCGGCCCGTGACCGGTCGAGCGGACGGTGATCGTCTTCTGCCCGCCGCCGGCGATCTTCAGCACCTCCTGCTGCGTGGTCAGCGGCTTGAGCTGCCCGTTCACCTCGTACTGATCGCCGGTGACCTTCTCGTAGTAGAGGTCGGTGACGTCCGGGTCGAGGTTGGTGAAGCCCCACGCGATCCGGGCGTTGTGCCCGATGACGACGCCGGGCACGCCGGAGAAGCTGAACCCGGCCACGTCCTGCGACTGGGCGTCACAGGCGCAGTGCAGCCCGATCTGGTACCAGATCCCGGGCTGCGACGGGCTCAGGTGGGGGTCGTTGGCGAGGATCGGCTTGCCGGTCGCGGTCAGGTCGCCGCTGATCACCCACGAGTTCGAGCCGATGCCAGGCCCGCCGTCGCCCATCAGCTGCGGCATCCGGTCCAGGCCGTCGGCCAGCTCCCGGAGCAGGTCGCCCTGCGCGCTCGTCGGCTTCACGGCCGGCTGCGCCGGGGGCGTCCCGGTCGTCTCGCCGCCGGAAACGATCGGAACATTTCGATCATAGGGGTACGCCGGATAGAGCTGTTCGATCTGCTCGACGCTCAGCCCCTCGGCGAGCAGGGCGGCCCGCCGGATCTCCGTCTCCATGTTGCCGCGCAGATCCCAGGCCATCGCCTTCAGCCAGGCGAGCGAGTCGATCGGGTCCCACTGCTCGATCTCGTAGCCGGAGTTCTGCAGGTTGAGCAGCGTGTACTCCAGGCTGATCTGGCCCGCCGAGTGGCCGGCGAGATAGGCGTTGACGCCCTCGGCGTACGCGGTGAGATTGGCGCGGGAGTCGGCCGAGATGAGGTCCCACTCCTGTTCGGCGACCCGCCGCCAGCCCATCGTCCGCAGGTACGCGTCGGTCTCGAGCTGGCTCTCGCCGAACAGCTCGGCGAGCCGGCCGCCGGTGACGTGCCGCCGGAAGTCCATCTCCCAGAACCGGTCCTGGGCGTGCACATAGCCCTGCGCCCGGTAGAGGTCGGCCGTCGTGGTCGCGTAGATCTGCGGAATGCCCTGGGCGTCCCGCTGAACGCGGACGTCGGCGGACAGGCCGGGCAGCGCGATCGTGCCGTCGAGCTGGGGCAGCGCCCGGCGGATGGACCAGACGAGGGTCCCCGCGCCGACGAGCCCGAGGACGATCACCACCGCGAGGGTCCACAGCGAGATCTTTCGGGTACGGCGCAGCCAAACGCGGGAACGGCTCATGTTTTCCGGCACGGCGTGCAGCATATTGGGCGGACCCGCTGGTCAGAAAAGGGGTTGCGACCACTGGTAGACCTTCGGGTATGAGTGCACTCCTCCGTCCGGCCAATGGCGCTGCCGACGCGGCCGCCTTCAACGCGCTGCGGCGCGTCGTCACCCCGTACCAGGTCTTCAGTGCCGAACGCATCCTGCACTTCTGGGCGGTCACCCCGGCGCGGGCGTACGCGAAGGTGCTCGTCGCCGAGGTCGATGGCCGGATCGTGGCAGCCGGGCGGGCCGGGTTCAAGACCTGGACCTCGGAGCAGGGAGCGGCCTCGCTCTTCGTCATGGTCCACCCCGACCACCGCCGCCAAGGCCTCGGCGCCCAGCTGTACGCCGCCCTGGAAGCACACGTCGCCGAGCACGACGCGCGCAAGATCCAGATCTGGGGCACCGACGACGAGGACGTGGCCGGCTTCCTGGAACGGCGGGGCTACGGGCGTACGGCGGAGCTGCGCTATTCCAAGCTCGACCTGACCGACGTCGCGAAGCTGCCGCCCGTGCCCGCCACGCCCGACGGCGTCGCCCTCGTGTCCGCCCGTGAGGCCGGCCCGGAGGCGCTCTACTCCGTCGATGCTGCGACAGTCGTCGACGAGCCGGGCGACACCGCGATGGACGCCGTCTCCTACGAAGACTGGTACGCCGAGATCTGGCAGAACCCGGCGACCGACCACGACAGCAGCGTCGTCGTCCTCGCCGACGGGGTCCCGGCCGCGTACACCCTGGTCGAGATGGACCGGGAGGGCGGCCGGATGTGGTCCGGCGGCACCGGGACGCTTCGGTCGCATCGCGGTCGCGGGCTGGCCAAGCTCGCCAAGGCCGACGCCGTACGCCGCGCCGCCGCAGCGGGGGTGACAGCCGCGTACGCCAGCAACGACGAGGTCAACCAGCCGATGCTGGCGGTCAACGAGTGGCTCGGCTATCAGCCCTGCGCGGTCCAGTACTCCTACGTGCGTACGCTCTGAGCGCGCAAAAAGGCCCCGGCGTCAGCCGGGGCCTTTTTGCTAGTACGACTTACACGTCGAAGTAGAGCTGGAACTCGTGCGGCGTCGGGCGCAGCCGGATCGGGTCGATCTCGGTGGAGCGCTTGTAGTCGATCCAGGTCTCGATGACGTCGCCGGTGAACACGCCGCCCGCCTGGAGGTACTCGTTGTCGGTCTCCAGGTTGGTCAGCACGTCGGCCAGCGAGCCGGGGACCTGCTGGACGCTCGCGGCCTCCTCCGGCGGGAGGTCGTAGAGGTCCTTGTCGATCGGCGCCGGCGGCTCGATCTTGTTCTTGACGCCGTCGAGGCCGGCCATCAGCATCGCCGAGAAGGCCAGGTACGGGTTGGACGACGGGTCGGGGCAGCGGAACTCGATGCGCTTGGCCTTCGCGTTGGTGCCGGTGACCGGGATACGCGTGCAGGCGGAGCGGTTGCGCTGCGAGTAGACCAGGTTGACCGGCGCCTCGTAGCCCGGCACCAGACGACGGTAGGAGTTCACCGACGGGTTGGTGAAGGCCAGCAGCGACGGCGCGTGGTGCAGCAGACCGCCGATGTACCAGCGGGCCAGGTCGGACAGGCCGGCGTAGCCGGTCTCGTCGTACATCAGGTTCTCGCCGCCGAGCCAGATGCTCTGGTGGGTGTGCATGCCGGAGCCGTTGTCGCCGAACAGCGGCTTGGGCATGAACGTCGCGGTCTTGCCGGCGTGCCAGGCGGTGTTCTTCACGACGTACTTGAACAGCTGCATCTGGTCGCCCGCCGCGAGCAGCGTGGCGAACCGGTAGTTGATCTCGGCCTGGCCGGCGGTGCCCACCTCGTGGTGCGCGCGCTCGACGGTGAAGCCGAGGTCGGCCAGGTTGGTGACCATCAGGTCACGCAGGTCGGCGTAATGGTCGGTCGGCGCCACCGGGAAGTAGCCGCCCTTGTAGCCGGGCTTGTAACCACGGTTCGCGCCGCCGTCGGCCTCGGCCGCCGCGCCGGTGTTCCACGCGCCCTCGATCGAGTCGATGTGGTAGAACGCCTGGTTGGCCTGGGTCGAGTAGCGGATCGAGTCGAAGATGTAGAACTCCGCCTCGGCACCGAAGTAGGCCGTGTCCGCGAAGCCGCTGCCCGCCAGGTAGGCCTCGGCCTTCTTGGCGATGTTGCGCGGGTCCCGGGAGTACGCCTCACGAGTGAACGGGTCGTGGATGAAGAAGTTCAGCGCGAGGGTCTTCTGGATCCGGAACGGGTCGATGAAGGCCGTCGTCACGTCGGGCAGGAGCAGCATGTCCGACTCGTGGATGGCCTGGAAGCCGCGGATCGACGATCCGTCGAAGGCGAGACCTTCGGTGAAGGCGCTCTCGTCGAAGGACTCCGCCGGAACGGTGAAGAACTGCATCACGCCGGGCAGGTCACAGAAACGGACGTCAACGAACTTGACGTCCTCGTCCTTGAGGTACCGAAGGAGTTCCTCGGGGTTGGCGAACAACACGTCCTCCTGGCAATGGCTCTAGATCGGTGCGCTCGCGGTCACTGGTCAAGGCGTTCGTCGACTTGCGCAGGTGGCCGTTGGCTGGTCGCGACGGTACGGAGGCGGCGTTGCCCAGCCGTGTCGGCTTTGTTTCGGCCGTGTTACATGGCACGTGCGCTGCGCCACCGTGCGTTCACCAAAGCCTAGGCGAGTACGCTGACGTCCGTGACCGAGACCTCGCAAGAAGCCGTTCCGACGCTCTTCCGCCGGTTCGTGGCGCTCTTCGTCGACTGGCTGCTGTGCTTGCTGGTCTCCGGCTTCTTCGTACCGGATCTGCGTACCGCCACCTGGGAACCGGTCGCGGTGCTGATTCTGGAGTACGCCTTCTTCCTCGGCCTGTTCGGCCAGACCCCCGGCATGCGGCTGGCCCGCATCCGCTGCGTCAGCATCGACGGCGGTACGCGGATCGGCGTACCGCGGGCGGCGTTGCGGGGCCTGCTGCTGGCTCTCGTCGTCCCCGCGCTGATCATGGATCCCGAGCGCCGGGGCGTCCACGACCGTCTCGCACGCAGTGTGATAACGCCTGCCTGAGCGGCCAGAGATCGAAGCCGTTAGGCTGCGATCTTGTGACATACCCCCCTCAGCCACAAAATCCCCAGAATCCGCCGCCCTACGGCCAGCCCGCGCAGCCGTACGGCGCGCCGCAGCAGCCCCAGCCGCAGTACGGGCAGTCCCAGCCGCAGTACGGGCAGTCCCAGCCGCAGTACGAGCAGCCCCAGTACGGGCAGTCCCAGCCGCAGTATGGGCAGCCGCAGTATGGGCAGCCGCAATACGGCGCGCCGGGGCAACAGTTCCCGCCGCCCGGCTCGCAGTGGGAGCCGCAGACCCCGCCGCCGTCGGGCACCAACGGCTTCGCCGTGGCGTCGCTGATCTTCGGCATCCTCGGCGGCATCCTGTTCGCCGTCATCTTCGGCTTCGTCGCCCTCAGCCAGATCAAGAAGCGCAACCAGAAGGGCCGGGGCATGGCGATCGCCGGTCTGGTGCTCTCCGTGGTGTGGCTGCTGGCCTGCGGCGCGGGCGTCGCGATCAGCGCGCTGAACCAGCCCGACCGCGACGCCGACGGCACGGTGACCGAGGAGGGCACGGTCAGCTCGGTCGAGCTCAAGCTCGGCGACTGCCTCAAGAAGCTGCCCGCCGAGGGCGTCGTGAAGGCCGTCGACGTGGTGCCCTGCTCGCAGGCGCACGGCGCCGAGGTGTACGCCGTGTTCAACCTGAGCGGCTCGACCTACCCGGGCAGCGACACCGTGATCAAGCAGTCCGAGGACGGCTGCACTGAGCGGGTCGACGCGCTGAGCGCCGAGGCGCAGAAGGACGACACCCTGGAGGTCTACTACCTCTACCCGCACACGTCGCTGGTCTGGAACAGCGGCGACCACTCGGTCTCGTGCCTGGTGGGCAGCGAGACCAAGCAGTACACCGGAAGCCTGCGGAAATAGTCCGCGGTGGACTGTCCGCCGGTACCTATGGTCAGCGGCCGCGCATCTGGCGCATGGCGCCCTTCGGGGGGCGGAACTCCTTCGGGAGTCCGCCCTTCGGCATCTGCGGCCGCGCCGTGAGCGCCGTCAGCGCCCGGTCCAAGGAGTTGATCTCCTTGCCGGAGAGGTTCTTCGGCAGCCGCAGCACGTGCGTACGCAGCTTGCGGATGGAGACCTGGCCCTCGTCGTTGCCGATGATGATGTCGTAGAGCGGGGTCTGGCCGATGACCTTGCCCAGCCGCCGCTTCTGCTCACCGAGCATCGGCTTGACCCGCTGCGGCTCGCCTTCGCCGATGAGCACCACGCCGGCCGGGCCGAGCACCAGGTGCACGAAGTCGTTGTTCACGGTGAACGCGAGCGGCTGCTCCTTGGTACGCCAGTTGCCGCGCAGCGACGACAGGATCTGGGTGGCCGCGCCGGGCTGGCCCTCGATCGCGTTCATCATCGCCGTGTTGCTGCGCAGATTGAGCACGACCAGGACGGCGAGGAGCGTCACGAGGACGCCCATCGGGATCCAGATCCAGCTGCTCGTCAGACCGACGACGAGCACCGTCACGGCGATCGGAATGAGCACGGCGGCCACCACAAGCGGAACGAACCATTTGTCCTGCTTTGCGGTGAACTTGAACACCATGCCGATCTGCTTCAGCCGTCCGCCGAAGGAGACCTTTTCCTCTGAGGGTTTCGCCATGACCTGAAGTCTAATCAGCTTCAGGCGGCGGCGAGCTTGCGGGCGTCCAGGGCCTGGCGGTAGAGCCGGCCGGCGCGGTACGACGAGCGCACCAGCGGCCCGGACATGACCCCGGCGAAGCCGATCTCCTCGGCCTCGGCCTTCAGCTCGATGAACTCCTCCGGCTTCACCCAGCGGTCGATCGGGTGGTGCCGCGGCGTCGGGCGCAGGTACTGGGTGATCGTGATCAGCTCGCAGCCGGCCTCGTGGAGGTCGCGCAGCGCCTGGGAGACCTCGGCGCGCTCCTCGCCCATGCCCAGGATCAGGTTGGACTTGGTGACCAGGCCGGCCTCACGGGCCCGGGTGATCACGTCGAGCGACCGCTCATAGCGGAACGCCGGGCGGATGCGCTTGAAGATCCGGGGAACCGTCTCCAGGTTGTGCGCCAGCACCTCGGGCCGGCTGCCGAAGACCTCGGCCAGCTGGGCCGGCTCGGCGTTGAAGTCGGGGATCAGCAGCTCGACACCGCAGCCCGGGACGAGCGCGTGGATCTGCCGGACCGTCTCGGCGTACAGCCAGGCGCCGCCGTCGGGCAGGTCGTCGCGGGCGACACCGGTCACGGTGGCGTACTTGAGCTCCATCGAGGCGACCGACTCGGCCACCCGCCGCGGCTCGTCGGCGTCGAACTCGGCCGGCTTGCCGGTGTCGATCTGGCAGAAGTCACAGCGCCGGGTGCACTGGTCGCCGCCGATGAGGAAGGTCGCCTCCCGGTCCTCCCAGCACTCGTAGATGTTGGGACAGCCGGCTTCCTGGCAGACGGTGTGCAGCCCCTCGCGCTGGACGAGGCCGCGCAGCTGGGTGAACTCGGGGCCCATCTTCGCTTTGACCTTGATCCAGTCGGGCTTGCGCTCGATCGGGGTCTCAGCGTTTCGGGCCTCGATACGCAGCATGCGCCGGCCCTCGGGAGCAACCATGGTCACGAGGCAAAGACTACGCTCACTGGCCGCCCCCGGGCAGTCGAGGTAAGCACCGCCACAACCCGGTTGCGGCGTCTCTTCCATCACGTTTACCCTGTTCGGCAACAGCGACGACGGGCCGAGTCACCGGTTGACGCCCGGGTGGACCGGTTCTGAGCTGCGGGGAAGAGGGCGCGTCAGCGCCGGTAGACCCCCGCCGGGATGATCTCCGTCAATCTGATCGAGAGGCCGCTCACCCCGAGCGGCGAAGGTGTGGTGGTACCGCGAGGCTTCCCGCTCGCCCGCACCTCCCTGGGGATCGCGTTGCGATTGATCGAGGAGGTTCACACCATGCAACGCATCCTGTCCGCTGAGCTCGCCCTGCACGTCGGCGAGCAAGTGACGATCGCCGGCTGGATTCACCGCCGCCGAATGCTCAAGTCCGTCGCCTTCCTCATCCTCCGGGACCGCTCCGGGTTCGCCCAGGTCGTGACGACCTCGGCCGAGCTGGAGGCGCTCAGCGAGGAGACGGTGGTCCGCGTGACCGGCACCGTGACCGCGAACGAGGTCGCCCCCGGTGGAGTGGAACTCACCGGCCCGACCATCGAGGTGCTGTCCGACGAGGTCGAGGCCCTGCCGGTGGAGCTGTTCCGGCCCAGCCTCAACGTCACCCTGCCGACGCTGCTCGACCACGCGCCGCTGACGCTGCGGCATCCGGCCCGGCGCCCGCTGTTCGACCTGCGGGCGGCCGTGATCCGCGGCTTCCGGTCGACCCTGGACGGGCTCGGCTTCACCGAGGTGCACAGCCCGAAGATCGTCGGCATCGCCACCGAGTCCGGCTCCAACGTGTTCGAGC
This sequence comes from Hamadaea sp. NPDC051192, assembly GCF_040682475.1. Taxonomy (NCBI): domain Bacteria; kingdom Bacillati; phylum Actinomycetota; class Actinomycetes; order Micromonosporales; family Micromonosporaceae; genus Hamadaea; species Hamadaea sp. NPDC051192. Next base: position 4,896 of record NZ_JBFBAZ010000060.1, on the reverse strand, counting down.
TGGACTACTTCGGGCGCAAGGCGTACCTGGCGCAGTCTCCGCAGCTCTACAAGCAGACGCTGGTCGGGGTGTTCGAGCGCGTCTACGAGATCGGCCAGGCGTTCCGGGCCGAACCGAGCGACACCGCCCGGCACCTGGCCGAATACGTCTCGCTCGACGCCGAACTGGGCTTCATCGAGAACCAGCGCGACGTCATGGCGGTGCTGCGCGACGTGGTCGCCGGGATGATCGCCGAGGCCAAGGCGGTGCCGTCGGTCGCCGGAGCCGGGTTCGACCTGCCGGAGGTTCCGGCGGAGATCCCGATCCTGCACTTCAGCGAGGCGCTGAAGATCGCGGGTGCGTCACCGGACGAGGAGGACCTCGCCCCGGCGCACGAGCGGGCGGTCGGGGAGTGGGGTCTGCGTGAGCACGGTTCGGACTTCGTCTACGTCGAGGGCTACCCGACGCTGAAGCGTGCCTTCTACACGCATCCGGAACCGGGCCGGGAACCCTACTCGCGGGCGTTCGACCTGATCTTCCGGGGCATCGAGATGGTCTCCGGCAGCCAGCGCCTGCACCGGTACGCCGACTACGTCTCGACGCTGACCGAACGCGGTGCGGAGCTCGGCCCGTACGAGTCGTTCCTGGAGGTCTTCAAGCTCGGGATGCCGCCGCACGGCGGGTTCGCGATCGGGCTGGAGCGGTTCGTCGCGCAGTTGACCGGGATCGCCAACATCCGCGAGGTGACCTACTTCCCGCGCGACCTCCACCGGGTCACGCCCTGAGCCCGGCCTTCCCCTGCTGCGGGCCTACTCCTGCAGCAGGGGGAGGTTGCGCTCGACGATCGGCAGCACCTCGGCGACGGTCACGTCGCGGCCCAGCTCCTGGCTGAGCGAGGTGACCCCGGCGTCGCGGATGCCGCACGCCACGATGCGGTCGTACCAGCTCATGTCGGGGTCGCAGTTGAGCGAGAAGCCGTGCTGCGTCACCGAGCGAGCCACCCGGATGCCGATGGCGGCGATCTTCCGATCCGGGCCTCGGTGGTCTTCGCGTACCCAGACGCCGGGCCGGCCCTTGACGCGTTCGGTCGCCACGCCCAGTTCGGCGCAGACCGTGATGAGCAGCCGCTCGACGCGGCGGACGAACGCCACCACGTCCATCGCGTGGCCGCTGACGGCCGGGGCGAGCCGCATGATCGGATAGCCCACGATCTGACCAGGTCCGTGCCAGGTGATCTGGCCGCCCCGGTCCACGTCGATCACCGGGGTGCCGTCGAACGGCCGTTCCCAGGGCTGGGTCAGCTTGCCGGCCGTGTAGACCGGCGGGTGCTCCAGCAGCAGCACGGTGTCGGGTCGGGTGCCCTCGACCACCTTCTGGTGCAGCTCGCGCTGCAAGTCCCAGGCCGCCAGGTAGTCGATCTCGCCGAGCCGCTGGACCGCGATGGCGGCCGGGCCGGCGACGGTGGACGGTTCAGTCGTCGTCACGCTCCCAGCGTATGCCGACGCGGACCCAGCGCTAGCCGCTGTGCCACGGCTCACGGCGTCAGACCTGCCAGAGCCAGACGTCGTCGACCCGCTGCGGCTCGCCGAGCAGGCGCTTCATGACCTCCAGCAGGGCGGGCTGATGCGTCTCCCAGTGCGCGCCCTGGACGTCGTCGGCGAGGACCACCGCCTCGGCGCCCCAGTACTTCAGGTCCTCCCGGAACCGGGTGCGCTCGGAGTCGGTGATCGGCGGTGCGTACCCGGTCTTCGTCACGTCTTCGAGCAGGGTCTGGGCGTACGTGGGGATGGGGCCGATGCGCCCGGTGCCGTCGGGGCCGCCCGGCCCGAGGAAGAAGCCGGCCGGGATGCGGAAGACCGGACCCCGGTCACCGGCCGACCGGGCGAGCGCGTCGGCCTGCCAGCGCTGACCGTCCGGCACGAGGTCGTTGGCGATCGGCACCGAGACCAGCACACCGCGGTCGCTCACGTATCGCTCCCACGCGCCGGAGCTGATGAAGTGCGGCACCGGCGGCCGTTCGCGTACCAATAGGGGAGTGGGAACGAGCGGCAGCAAGGCCGCGACCAGCCCCGCGACCCAGACCCACCGTGGGCCTGGCAGCACCCGGAGACGGCTCACCAGCAGCGCGAGCAGCGCGCCGACGACCGGCGAGACGACCAGGGCCAGCCGTGACGGCAGCGCCGCGTTGAACACCGGCAGCTTCACGAGCAGCGCGGCCGGCATCGGAATCGGGGTCAGCGAGCCCCACCAGCGCAGTTGCGGGCCAAGGGAGAGCACCGCGAAGACCACTCCGGTGACCGCGAGCGCCCGCACGATCGCGCGGTCGGACACCCGGCGCAGCACCAGGTACGCGGCGATGCTGAGCAGCAGCAACGGCAGTCCGAAGAAGGAGTTCTCCTCGGTCGGATTGGGCGCCAGGTTGAGGTTGAGCCCGAGCGCGCCGGCCAGCGATCGGACCGGCCACGTCCCGTACGCCGCCAGGTCCTCACTGTGGATCTTGGCGTCGAAGCCGGTGCCGTGGAAGCCGTAGGGACCGGCGAAGTGCAGCCACAGCGGATACGCGAGCAGTACGCCGGACACCCCGGCGGCGACGGCCAGCCCCTTCAGCACCGGCGCGGCCATCGAACGCACCTGCGCACGTTCGGTGACGGCCCAGACGGCGACGAAGATCACCCCGGCGAGCGCCGCGAAGAAGAGCTGCTCGGCCGCGATCGAGAAGCAGGCCGCGATGAGCAGCCCGAGGATGATGCCGTCCCGGATCCAGCGCCGGTTCCGGCCCAGCCGCACGACCGTGCCGATCATGAGCGGCACCAGCCATTGCGCGGTCCAGTTGAGGTGGGCGTTCGCATGGGAGACCAGGGCGGGGGCGAAGCCGCAGAAGATGCCCCCGACAGCCGCGCCGAGCGCGGTCGCGCTGGGCAGATAGCGGCGGAACAGCCAGAACCAGCAGTACGCCGTCGCGGCGAGGTTCAGCGTCAGGATCACGCTGAAGGTGACGGCCGGGCCGAGCCAGATCGTCAGCGGCGCGAAGACCACCGCGTACGCCGTGATCGAGGTGTTGACCGCGAGGTTGACCCCGTCGGGCGCGTTGAGCCAGGTCGTCAGCAGCGGGTTCTCCCCGTGCGTGAGCGCGTGCGCGCCGAGGCCCAGCAGCCACTCGAACAGCGCCTGGTCGCCGGAGTTGACGCCGATCGCCCGATGCGTCGGGCCCGCCCACAGCCCGCTCGTCAGGTAGACCGCCAAGGCCAGCGAGATCACCGCGACGGCGAGGTCGGGCTTCCTCGACAGTCGCGTCTGCGAAGGGGGCGGTGCCATAGCGGGAGGGTTCTCGACCTGCGTACGCGCCACCGGAGAACTTTAGCAATGACCCGAGTGTCGCCCTCGACAGGCTAAATGAAAACGACTACCACTATCAGTATGAAGACGGCATTCGTCGGCAAAGGCGGGTCGGGCAAGACCACGCTGGCCGCACTCCTGTCCCGGCATCTGGCCCAGCGCGGCAGTCCGCTGCTGGCCGTGGACGCCGACATCAACCAGCACCTGGCGGCCGCTTTGGGCGCGCCCGAAGACGAGGCGGTCATGCTGCCCGCCCTGGGCGACCAGCTCCCGGCGATCAAGGAGTACCTGCGCGGGACGAACCCACGGATCTCCTCGGCGGCGGCCATGGTCAAGACGACGCCACCCGGGACGGGCTCTCGGCTGATCACGATCACCGGCGACAACCCGATCTACGACGCCGCCGTCCGCGAGGTCGGCGGGGTCCGGCTGGCGGTCACCGGCCCGTTCGCGACCGAGGACCTCGGCGTCGCCTGCTACCACTCGAAGGTCGGCGCGGTCGAACTGCTCCTGAACCACCTGGTCGACGGCCCAGGGGAGTACGCCGTGGTGGACATGACGGCCGGCGCGGACAGTTTCGCCTCCGGCCTGTTCACCCGGTTCGACGCCACCTTCCTCGTCTGCGAGCCGACCGTACGCAGCGTCGGCGTCTACCGGCAGTACGTCGGCTACGCCCGTGAATTCGGCGTACGCGTGCACGTGGTCGGCAACAAGGTCGACGACGACTCCGACGTGGACTTCCTGCGGGAGCACGTCGGCGACGACCTGCTGACCTGGTTCAGGCGATCGGCGTACGTGAAGGCGGCCGAACGCGGCGTCGCCCGGCCGCTCGCCGAGCTGGAACCGGCCAACGCCGCCGCGCTCGACCGGCTCCGGACCGCCCTCGACGGCTGCGTCCAGGACTGGGCCCGCTACACCGCCCAAGCCGTCGAGTTCCACCTGCGCAACGCCCAGGCCTGGGGCAACGCCAAGACCGGCGAAGACCTCGGCGCGCAGATCGATCCCACCTTCGTGCTCGGGCCGCAGGCGCTCGAGCCCTTCGGAAAGGAAGTACGCAATGTCCCTTGATGTGCCGACCGCGTTGCTGGAGCGGGCCGAGGCCGGAGCGGTCGACGACGCCGAGTTCGTCGACTGCGTCCGCCAGTCCCTCCCGTACGCCTGGTCCGTCGTGAGCGCCGCCGCCGAAGACCTCGCGGCCGACCCGGCCGCCGAGTTCGGCCAGCACGAGGTCCCGCCGCCGAGCGAGGCCGAGCGCGGCCAGCTGCTGCGCGCCCTGGCCAGCGACGCGATCCGGGGCGGCCTCGACCGCCACTTCGGCGTCACGTTCGCCTTCCAGAACTGCCATCGGGTGGCGGCGTTCCGGCCATCGGCCGTCGGCGGCGCGACCTACCAGGCCTTCGTCTCGCCTCGCGGCCAACTGCTGAACCAGTCGCCCGCTCTCCGCGACTGCTGACGCGCTGACGCGCTGACGCGCTGACGCGCTGACGCGCTGGCCGCGCGTGCGCTCGCCTACCCGACGACCACGGCCGACGGGACGTTCGGCGGCATCGCCATCTCGCCGGGCTTCACCGCGACCTGGTC
>NZ_JBFBAZ010000059.1:0-47626 GCF_040682475.1 Hamadaea sp. NPDC051192 | reverse complement strand
GGCCTTCGAGCGAATCGGGGAGGCCGTTGCCGTCGGAGTCGGGGCCGAAGTCCGGCAGCCCGCCGTCCGGGGCGTCACCGCCGTCCGAGCCGTCACCAGTGCCGGGAATCGTCGGAAAGATGTCGGGGAGCGATTCCATGAAGTCGGGCACGCCGTCGCCGTCGCTGTCCGGGCCGAAGTCAGGGCTGCCGTCCTCGCCACCACTGTCGCCGTCGCTGAGGTTGCCGAGGTCAGGCAGGTGGAAGTCGGAGCCGACGAGGCCGGCGAGCCGACCGCCGGGCGGCAACGTGGCCAGCTCCTCGCCACCGCCGGAGTCGCCGCCGGGACCGCCGTCCGAGCCGCCGTCGGAGCCGCTGTCCGAGCCGCCGTCACCGGTGCCGAAGTCCAGGTCACCGATGAGTCGCAGCGGTTGCGGGGCATCGCCGCCGGGAACGGTCGGGTCCGGCGAATCCGTGTGACCGAGGTCGGGCAGGACGAGGTTCATCGGCGTCGGGTCGCCACTGGGCGGCGTGGGCGGAGTCGGGAGCCCACCCGGTCCACCGCTGGGACCGCCACCGGGTCCGTCGTCGCCACCGGTGAGGTGCAGCGCGCCCGGGGTCAGGTGCAGGCTGCTCGGCGGCGGTGGCGCGGGGTCGTCCTGCTTCGGCCCGATCTCCAGACCGCCGTGGCCGCCGTCGCCGCCACCCGCGCCGTCCGGGGTCGGGTGCAGTCCACCCTGGACGATGATGGCCGGGGACGGCGTACCGCCACCGCCGGACGGGGATTCGCTGCCGCCGGGCGGGGTGGTGCTCGGGCCGTCGTCCGGGCCGGAGTCGCCGCCGCCCGAGTCGCCCGGACCGTCGTGGCCGCCGTCGGCCGGCGTGACGATGTGCGGTGCGATGTGCACCTCGGGCGCCACATGTGCGTCCACGTGCAGGTCGGGGCCGGAGGTCAGGGCGGTCGCCAACCCGCCGGTCGTCACGCCGCTCTTGGAGAGGCGTACGCCGAGCGCCTGCGGGCCGCTGCCCGTGGAGGCGTCGGCCAGGCCGCGGAGGCGGTCGGACTCCTCGGAGGTCAACCCGTACTCGGCGGCCACCTGGTCGGGGTGGGATCGCGCATGCCGGGCGAACTCCGCGTCCACCGCCATCCGCGCGATCACGTCGCGGAACTGGGACATGTCCTTCGATCCTTTCTCGGTGGCTGTCTGGGGGCTTGCCAGGAACGAGTACGAAGGTAGGAAGCGAGCCGCTCGGTGGTCATCGGGCCGGGTACGGAACTTTCCCATGCGCGGGTTCTCCGTACTGCCATCCGTACCGCTCTGGGTACCCTCCGGGCGGAGGATGGCCGGTCGGCCGCAGGAGTGAATAGCGTCGCCGGAAAGGGTGGGGGTGAGGACGTGCGATTCGTCGGGCGCGCGGTGGAGCTGGGGGCTCTTGCCGGGCACGCCCGTGCGGTCGTCGACGAGCGGCGGCTCCGCGTGGTGCTGCTGATCGCCGAACCTGGCCGGGGGGCGAGCGGGCTACTGGAGGAGTTCCATCGACGGACTCCGGGACTTCGATACGTACGCGTGGCGCCGCCCCGAGCCGCGGGCGCGCCCGCGCTCTGGCCGTGGCAGCGCGTGCTGGCCGACCTCGGTTCGCCGTCGGCTGTGGACGACGTCTGGTCGGCGCAGGCCGCCTTGTCCCAGGTCTTCGCGGAGGCCGGGCCGGTGCTCGTCGCGCTGGACGACCTGCACCGCGCCGCGGAGGAGACGCTGACCCTGCTCGCCGAGTACGCAGATCAGCCGTCCGCGACCCCGACGCTCGTCGTCGCGGTCGTACGCCCAGCCGTGGCGGAGACGCTGCCGTCCGGTCCGGCCGCGTACCGGGTGTGGCTGCCGGGGTTGAGCCGGGACGAGGTCGGCGAGATGCTGGCCGGATCGGTCGCCTGGCCGGTGCCGGAGGCGCTCGCGACGCAGCTGCGCCGCCGGACCGACGGCAGCCCTGCGCTGCTGACCGCGATCGCCGGGCAGCTGCGGGAGTCCGACGACGGGCGGCGCCGGGTCGCCCTGCGCTGGCCGGAGTCGGCGACGGCCCCGATCACCGGCCGCCTGGCCGCGCTGACCGAGCCCGCCCGTCACGTCCTCGGGATCGCCTCGGTCGTCGGCCGGGAGTTCGATCTGTCCATCGTGGAGGAAGTCGCCGGGGACGCCGCGTTGCCCGCGCTGGAGGAGGCGATCACGGCCGGGCTGATCCGGCCGGTGACCGATCGCGTCTTCGCCTTCGATTCCGCGCTCGTCCGTGAGCTGAGCTACGACGCCCTCGGCCTGACCGAGACCGCCGGCCTGCACGAGGCGGTCGCCGACGCGTTGCTCTCCGTCGGCGCGCGGGCGGGCGAACGAGCCCCCACTGTGGCCGAGCTATCCCATCACCTGGTCGCCGCGGCGGTGCTCGGCGGCGACGAACGCCTGGACCGGGCGGTCGCCGCGACCGTCGCGTCCGCTCGGGCCGCCGAACGTCCGGCGGAGGCGGCGGACGCGTTCGCCGTCGCGGTGGAACTGGCCTCCCGGGCGCAGTGGTCACCCGGCCACCTGGGCCGGCTGCTGGTCGCGTACGGGTCCGCGCAACTACAGTCCGCGCATCGGGAGCAGGCCCGCAACGCCTTCGCGGCGGCGGTACGCCTCGGCCGCCAAGCGAAGGACGCCGGACTGCTAGCCGAGGCGGCGTTGGCGTACGGGCCGCGATCGGGGTCGGGTGCGACGGCGGAGCCGACCGATCCGCAGCGGGCGACCGCGCTCACCGAAGCACTGGCGCTGCTCAACTCGATCGAGGAAGCCGACGTGTCTACTGTGGCGCGACTGCGCGCCCGGCTGGCGTTGGAGTCGACGGGAGCGGCGGCTCGCACGCTCGCCGAGCAGTCGCTGGCCGCGGCCCGCGAGTGCGCCGACCCCCGGGCGATGGCTGAAGCGCTGCTCGCCCAGGTCGAGCCGGACGCCGACCAGCTGCGGCAGGCGCTTCGTGAGGCCGGGGCGCTGGACGACGGCGTACTGCTGAGCCGGGCGCACCGGGCGGTGGCCGCGCTGTCCTTGCGGGACGGCGACCTCGGTCTGGCCGACCGGCATCTGGCCGAGGTGGACGGCGTACCGGAGATCGCGGCGCATCGCCTCGTCCTGGCGGGCAAGGCAGCCGCCGCCCGAGAGCACCTCGCGGTGACGGCTGACCTGGAAGGGCTCGCGGCGTACGCCGGACTGCGGTTGCTCGACGGCGACCCCGGCGACCTCGGCGATCGGCTGCGGGACGTCGGCGGTCCACTATGGATAACTGCCGCCCAGGCCTGGATCGCCCGCGCGGACGGGCGCGACGAACTGGCCGGCGCGCTGATCGAGGAGCTGGCCGCTCAGCCCCTCGACCCCTGGACGATCGCGTTCGTCGTCGCCGCCGAGCCCGACGCCGCTGCCGCCGACCGGCTCGGTGCGCTTCTTTCGGCGTATCAGGGGAAATGGATCGTGGCGGGACCGGCCACGGCGAGTGCCGGACCCACGGCGCTGATGGCAGCTCGACTGGAAGCGGACCCGAAGCGCGCCACGGCCTGGCTGGACGACGCGACGCGCGTGGTCGGTCACACGCCGTGGCTCGCCTGGCTTCGCTGGGAGCGGGCGCGGCTGCGCGCGGACGCGCAGGACGTGAAGAGCGCGCGGACGTTCGCCGCCGAACGCGGCCTTTCCGGCCTGGTACGCCGAATCGACCGGTTCGAGCCGCCGGACGGCCGGACGCTGACCCGGCGCGAGCAGGAAGTGCTCGAATTGGCCGCGGCCGGAGCCTCGGCGCGGGAGATCGCGGAACGGCTGGTGATCGGCGAGCGAACAGTCGAGACCCACCTCGCGAACATCTACCGCAAGCTCGGCGTGCGCAGCCGGGTGGAATTGGTGGCTCATCTCCGGGACAGCGGGAGACCCGTGTGATCACCGTTACAGATTGTGACAGTAGAGACACGGAAACCGGTGGACGACGGAATACGCCCGGCGTAGCGTGATCTGTAACGCGCCTCGCTTGTGCAAACCGGGGGTTCGCCTAGTTGATCTGTTTCGACTTTGGCGCCGAGCGAGGAGCTGGGGGATGGGTGGCGTGACACCGTTGGGGGACGGTAGCCACCTGAACCGGCGCGCTGGCTGGCGACGCTAACGGGGGTGAGCGTCGCCAGCCGCCGCCGGCTTTTTCGTATCTGACACTTGTGGGGCGTCGCAGTGCGGCGCCCCACAAGTCCATCATCGGCTGTCAGGACTGCAGCAGGGTCGGTTCGTATTCGGCCGGCGCCTCGTAGCCCAGCAACTCGATCAGGGTCGACGCGACGTTCGCGAGTCCGCCCTTCGGCACGTCGTTCCGGAACGAGATGTCACGGTCGGCGTAGTCGGCGATGATCAGCGGGATCGGGTTCGTGCTGTGGGCGGTCTTCCAACGGGGCGTGCCGTCCGCGAGGAACACCGGCTCGCCTTGCTTGTCCCGCTCGACCATGTCTTCGGCGTTGCCGTGGTCCGCGGTGACGACGAGCGTTCCCTGGGCCGCCTTGACCGCTCGATTGATCCGGTCGATCGCCAGGTCCACCGACTCCATCGCGACGACGGCCGCCTCGAAGTTCCCGGTGTGGCCGACCATGTCGCCGCCGGGGAAGTTGGCCCGGATGAAGCGGTACCGGCCGGAGTGGATCGCCTCGATGATGGCGTCGGCGGTCTCGGCCGACTTCATCCAGGGCCGCTCGTTGAACGGCACCTGGTCCGAGGGGATCTCGAAGTAGGTCTCGGTGGCGGGGTCGAACTTCTCCGAGCGGTTGCCGTTCCAGAAGTAGGTCACGTGGCCGAACTTCTGCGTCTCCGCCCCGGCCCACTGGGTGACTCCGGTACGCGCGAGCAGCTCGCTGATCGTGTCCGGCACGGGCTCCGGTTCCACCAGCCGGAGTTTGGGCATGTCGGTGTCGCCGTCGTAGAGCGTCATACCGGCGAAGAGCACGTCCGGCACCCGCTGCCGGTCGAATCCCGCGAAGTCCGCGCCGGCGGTGAACGCCCAGGAGAGCTCGATCGCCCGGTCGCCGCGGAAGTTGAAGAACACCACACAGTCGCCGTCCTGGATCGCGCCCACCGGGCGGCCGTCCTCGTCGACGATCGTGTAGGGGGACAGCAGCTGGTCGCTGATCCCCGGGGTCTCCTTGCGGAGCTGCTCGATCGCGTCGGTGGCGGAGGCGAACGGCCGCGCGGTGCCCAGGACGTGCGCCTGCCAGCCGCGCTCGACGATGCGCCAGTCGGCCTCGTACCGGTCCATGGTCGTGACCATGCGGCCGCCGCCGGACGCGATCCGGTAGACGCCGCCGGTCGCCTTCGCCGCCGCGCCCAGCTCCTGCTCGACCTCGGCGACGTACTTCTCGGCCGTCCGGTCCGGCACGTCCCGCCCGTCGTGCAGAGCGTGCACGTACAGCCGGTGCACACCTTGGTCGCGAGCCTTGCCGATCAGGGCGGCGAGGTGGGTCATGTTCGAGTGGACGTTGCCGTCCGACAGCAGACCGATCAGGTGCAGCGCGGTGCCCCGCTGCGTCACCTGCGCGATGATCTCCTGCCAGGTCCCGGTCCAGATGGCGCCGGAGTCCACCGCGATGTCGATGCGCTTGGCGCCCTGGTCGAAGATCCGGCCCGCGCCCAGTGTGTTGTGGCCGACCTCGGAGTTACCCATGTCGGTCTCCGACGGCAACCCGACGTAGGGCCCGTGCGCGAGGATCGTCCGGTACGCGGCGTCCGAGTGGAGCGAGTCGAGGGCAGGCGTGCGAGCCACGGAGACGGCGTCGTAGGCGTCGTGCCGACCCTCGCCGACACCGTCCATGACCAGCAGGACGACCGGGCCTGGCGGCGGTGCCAGGCGAGGGTGCGGGGCGAGCTGAGACTTCTCAAGATCGGGCATGAACGTTCCTTCCCGGGTTCGTCGCGGAGCCGGTCAGCATCGACCAAGCACACAGACGCCATCCTGCCCTACGCACACAGAGTGACTACGGACACGTTCTAAATCACGTGACCGTGTCACGCACGCTGGCCTAGGTTGTAAGGCGTCCTTCATGAAACGCTCATTACTCCTGGTGGTGGCACGTGCGGAGCCTGCGCACCTGGGCCGGCGACACGGTAGGTGGCCTTCCGGCCACCTTCTGGTATCTCTGGCTGGGCACGCTGATCAACCGCCTCGGTGCGGTGGCCGTGCTGTTCCTGGAGATCCACATGGTCTCGGGGTACGGCTTCTCCGCCACCCTCGCCGGTCTGGTGCTCGGTCTCTACGGCGGCGGCATGGCGCTCGGCTCCATCGCGGGCGGCGTCCTGGCCGATCGGTGGGGCCGCCGGCCGACGCTGCTGCTGGCCAACATCGCGGGCGTGGTCACCGCGCTCGCCCTCGGGATCACCCTCACACCCTGGTTCGTCGCGCTCACCGCGCTGGTCTACGGCTTCTGGAACGGGCTGGGGCGACCGGCGTACAGCGCGACCCTGGTCGACGTGCTCGGCCCGACCAAGCGCATGCGCGGCATGAACCTCAACTACTGGGCGATCAACCTCGGGTTCTCCGGCGCGGCCTTCCTGGCCGGCGTACTGGCGCACACCCCGCGCATGGTCGTCTTCGTACTGAACGCGGCGGTGCTCGCGATCACCACCGTGATCATCGCGGTGAAGGTCCCCGAGACCTCGCCCGGCCCGGCGTTGTCCGCGCCGAAGGAAGGCGGCGGGCTCTCGCTCGTCCTGCGCGACCGGGTCTTCATGATCTACGTGCTGCTCAATCTGGGCCTGTGGTCGATCATCGAGTCGTGCAAGCTCATCCCGATCGCCATGGTCAACCAGGGGATCGATCCCGCGAACTACGGCTCGGTCATCGCCGTGAACGGCGTCATGATCGTGGCGCTGCAACTGTTCATCCCCAAGCTCGTCGGACGGCACCCGCGTAATCGCGTACAGATCGCCTCGGCGCTGCTGGTCGGGCTCGGGATGGGCGCGGTCGGCCTGGCCGGCAGCGTGCCCACGCTCGCGCTCACCGTCGTGGTGTGGACGCTCGGCGAGATGATCAACGCGCCGGTCAACGGCACGACCATCGCCGACCTGTCGAGCCCGGCGATGCGCGGCCGCTACCAGGGCGTCGCCTCGATGAGCTTCACGGCCGCCAACTTCTTCGCGCCGATCGTCGGCGGCCTGGTCCTGGACAACACCCCGCACGCCACGCTGTGGTTCGGCCTCGGGGTCCTCGGCCTGATCATCGCGGCCGGTCATCTCCTCTCCGGCCCCGCGCGCGAGCGCCGGGCCACGCACCTCACTCGGCCGGAGGTGGTACGCGATGAGGCGCTGGTTGCGTGACACCACCGGTGGTCTGCCGCGACAGTTCTGGTATCTCTGGACCGGGACGCTGATCAACCGCGTCGGCGGTTTCGTCGTCATCTTCCTCACCATCTACCTGACGACCGTGCGGCACTTCACACCGTCCCAAGCCGGCCTGATCATGGGCGTCTGGGCGGCCGGCGGCGCGTTGGGCAACATGCTCGGCGGTGTGGCCGCCGACCGGATCGGCCGCAAGGTCACCCTGCTGACCGGCCAGGTCGCCGGGGCGGCGACGCTGCTCGCGATGGCCTTCACCTCGGCGTACTGGGGCATCGCCGGGTTGGCGTTCCTCTTCGGGGTGTTCGCCGACGGCGCCCGTCCGGCGTTCGGCGCGATGTTGATCGACATCGTCCCGGAGAAGGACCGGCTGCGCGCGTTCACGTTGAACTACTGGGTGATCAACCTCGGCTTCTCGTTCGCCGCCACGCTCGCGGGCCTGGCCGCCGCGGCCGACTACCACCTGGTCTTCCTGGTCGACGCGGCGACGACGCTCGTCACCGCCACGTTCCTGTTCTTCACGTTGCGGGAGACCCGGTCCGCCCGCCCGGCCGCGACTTCGTCGGCAGCCTCCGCTTCGTCGGCGGCCTCGGCGGTGGCGTCGGCCGCCAAGGGCGGGCTGCGGGTCGTGTTCACCGACCGGGTCTTCCTGATCTTCGCCGGGCTGAACATCCTGGGCGCGTTCGTCTTCCTCCAGCACCTCACGACGCTGCCGATCGCCATGGCCGCCGACGGCATCTCCGGGCAGACCTACGGCTACGTGATCGCGTTGAACGGCTTGCTCATCGTGATCGGGCAGCTCTTCGTCCCCCGGCTCACCAGGGGCATGACCAGTACGCGGATGCTGGCCGTCGCCGCGATCGTCACCGGGCTGGGCTTCGGGCTCACCGCGCTGGCGAACACCCCGCTGTTCTACGCCGCCACCGTCTTCGTCTGGACGCTCGGCGAGATGGTCAACGCCCCGGCCAACTCCACCACCATGGCCGCTCTCGCCCCGGCCGACCTGCGCGGCCGATACCAAGGCGTGTTCTCGCTCTCCTGGTCGATCGCCGGGTTCGTCGCGCCGACCGCCGGCGGATTCCTCCAAGAACACGTCGGCAACACCTTCCTCTGGCTGCTGTGCGCGGGCATCGGATTGGCCGTCGCCGCAGCTCAGGTAGCCTCGGGACCGGCGCGCGAACGCAGAGCCGCGATCCTCGCCCCACCCCCACCGGCTGTGTCCCGGCAGCCAACCCCCGTTTCGTAAGGATTTCGCGTCTTGTTCTCTCGCTTCTGGTCGCAGACCGCCGGAGGACTGCCTCGTGTCTTCTGGACGCTCTGGTCGGCGATCCTCGTCAACCGGATCGGCGCCTTCGGCATGCTGTTCCTCCCGCTCTACCTCAGCGCCGGGCGTGGGCTCTCGCTCACCGCGGCGGGCCTGGTCACCGCCGGGTACGGCATCGGCGGCGCGGGCGGCAGCCTGATCGGCGGCGTACTGGCCGACAGCTGGGGCCGCCGCGCCACCATGGTCACCGCGAACGGCATCGCCGCCGCGTTGATGCTTGCCCTCGCGTTCGCTCAGCCGCTGTGGCTCATCGCCGGGCTGACCCTGTTCATCGGGATCTTCCACTCGATGCCCGGCCCGGCGACCGTCGCGGCCATCATCGACATCGTTCCCGAGGAATCCCGGTCCCGCGCGTTCAACCTCCAGTTCTGGGCGTTCAATCTGGGCATGGCGATCGCCTCCGCGCTCGCCGGCGTGATCGCCGAGGTCGGCTTCTTCTTCCTCTTCGCCCTGGACGCGGCGACCACCGCGATCACGGCGTACGTGCTCTTCCGGTATGTGCCGGAGACGCTGATGCTGCGGCAGGGCCGCCCGTCCCGGCCGTGGGCGACCCGGCCCTGGCCGGCCCGCCCGATCGGCTCCCGGCCACACCCGGCCAGTGGGCAGGTCAAGCGCTCGGCCACCCCGGGCGGCCTCGGCACGGCGCTCACCGACCCGATCTTCATGGCGTTCGTCGGGCTGACCTTCATCGCGGCGATCCTCAACTCGCAGACCTCGATCCTGCAGCTCGCCATGAACGCCGACGGCCTCTCGCCGGCGGCGTACGGGATCGTGGCAGCCGTGCCGGGCCTGCTGATCGTCCTCGGCCAGCTCTTCGTGCCCCGGCTCATCCAAGGCCGGCTGAAGGGCCGAGTCCTCGCGGTGTCGCTGGCCGTCTCCGGGATCGGCTACTTCACGCTCACCTTCGCCGACGTCTTCGGGGCGTACCTGATGGCGGCGGCGATCTGGACCCTCGGCTCGATGATCGCCGCCCCGCCGAACGCCGAAGTCATCGCCGAACTCGCCCCGGCCCGGCTGCGCGCCCGCTACCAGGCGGTCTTCTTCCTGACCTTCCCGGCGGCCGGGTTCGTCGCCCCGGCGGTCGGCGGCTGGTCGCTGGAGCACCTCGGGGACGTGCACTGGGTTCTCATCGGCGTACTCGGCCTCGCGGCCGCTGCCGGGCACCTGCTCGCCAGCCGGCCGCGGGAACGCCGGGTCGCGCGGCTGCTGGCTGCGCCCGCCGCCCTCCCCACCAACGCCACCGTCTAACCCACCCCCTCCCTAGGGGTTAGAGGGGGGCGGGGGTGGTGAGGTGTTGGCGGGCGAAGGTCAGCGCCTCGGCCAGCAGCTCTTCGCGTTCGGCTCGGCTGGCCGAGCGCCGGGTCGCGACCTCCACCGCGATGGACCCGGTGAAGCCGCGTTCGGCCAGCGACGACAACAGTTCCGCGCAGGGTTGCTTGCCCCGGCCGGGGACGAGGTGTTCGTCGCGGCCTTCGCCGGTGCCGTCGCCTAGGTGGATGTGGGCCAGGCCGGCGCCCATCGCGTCGGCCATCGCGAGCGAGTCCATCTTGGCCGCCGCGCAATGCGAAACGTCCAATGTGTACGCCGCGTACCCGGTGCGGGTGGGGTCCCAGCCGGGGGAGTAGGGGACGAACTCCCGCCGGGCCATGCGGACGGGGTACATGTTCTCGACGGCGAACCGGATCTGCGGGTAGCGCTCGTTCAGCAGCCGCAGCCCCGACTCGAACGTACGCGCGTACTCCCGTTGCCAGGTGAACGGCGGGTGCACCACGACGGTGTCGGCTTCCAGCGTCTCCGCCAACGCCGCCGCGCGCCGGAGGCGTACCCAGGGGTCACTGGACCAGACCCGCTGGGTGACCAGGAGGCAGGGCGCGTGGATGGACCCCACGCGGACCCCGTAGTGCGCGGCGAGGCCGCGCAGCGCCCCGGCGTCCTGGCTGACCGCGTCGGTCCAGACCATGACCTCCACGCCGTCGTATCCGAGTGCGGCCGCCAGCTCGAACGCGGCGGCGGTGGGCTCGGGAAATACGGACGAACTGGAGAGGAGCACCGGAACTCTGGGCATGCCTCCTAGGCTAGCCCGGTTCACGAAATGTGCCGGGAAGCCGAGCGCTGCTCAGCCGGCCGGATGCGGTGCGACCAGGCCTTTCTTCGCGCGGGCCGCACACAGCCGAGCCAGCTCGTCGTACGCGGGCTGCCCGATGAGCGCGATCAACTCCGGCGCGTAGGAGACGTAGACCGGGGTGCGATCGACCCGGGCGTCCGGCGACGAGGTGCACCACCAGTGCAGGTCGTGCCCGCCCGCGCCCCAGCCGCGCCGGTCGAACTCCGTGATGCTGGTGATCAGCACCTTGGTGCCGTCCGGGCGTTTGTGCCACTTCTGATCGCGGCGGATCGGGAGCTGCCAGCAGACGTCGGGCTTGTACTCCAACGGGTGAACGCCGTCCCGCAGCGCCTGGCCGTGCAGCGCGCAACCGCCGCCACCGGGGAAGTCGGCGTCGTTGAGGAAGACGCACGGGCCGTCCTCACTCTGGGTCGCCGTACGCCGGGCGGGCTCCTCGTCGTTCAGCTCGTCGAGTTCCGTCCAGTTCTTGAAGCCCTTGCGGTAGTGCTGCCATGTCTCCGGGGTCAGCTTCCGGACGGCGGACTTCACGCGGCGGATGTCGTCGGCGTCGGTCAGGAACGCGCCGTGCGAGCAGCAGCCCTCGATCGCACGGTCCTTGATGATGCCGTGGCAGCCCTTGCCGTAGACGCAACTCCACCGGCTCAGCAGCCAGGTGAGGTCGGCCCGGATGAGCTGCGTGTCGTCGGCGGGGTCGGCGAACTCCACCCACTCACGCGGGAAGTCCAGCCCCACCTCGCGGTCGCGGGGGTTCACCGGCGTCACCGGCAAGGTCTTGCGCGGCGCGGGCGCGCCTTGGCGCTGGGTGGTTTCGCTGATAGACACACACCCAGACTACGGCGACGCGCGTCCCCGGTACGGTATTCCCGTGCGTCTGGGCGTGCTCGATGTCGGATCCAACACGGTGCATCTGCTGGTCGTGGATGCCTACCACGGAGCTCATCCGTGGCCGGCCCACTCGGAGAAGGCGGTGCTGCGCCTGGCCGAGCAACTCGGCCCGGACGGCTCGCTCACTCCAGCGGGGGAACAGGCCCTGCTCACCGCGGTCCGCGACGCCCGCCTGGCCGCGGATCGGCTCGGCGTCGACGAACTGCTGGCCTTCGCGACCTCGGCGGTACGCGACGCGCGCAACTCCTCACAAGTGCTGGCGCGCGTGCGCGCGGAGACCGGAGTGGAGTTGCGAGTCCTGTCCGGCGCGGACGAGGCCCGGCTGACCTTCCTCGCCGTACGCCGCTGGTTCGGCTGGTCGGCGGGGCGGCTCGCCGTCCTCGACATCGGCGGGGGTTCGCTGGAGATCGCGGCCGGCATCGACGAGGAGCCGACCTTCGCCGTCTCGCTTCCGTTGGGGGCCGGGCGGATCACCCGCGATCGGCTTGCCGGGGATCCGCCGGCCGCGTACGTCATCGACGAGGTGCGGGCGTATGTGGCGGCGACGATGGAGGAGTTGGACGTCTCCCGGCTGGAAGGGTTCGATCGGGCCGCGGCGACGTCGAAGACGTTCCGGTCGCTGGCCCGGCTCGCCGGGGCCGCCCCGAGTGGTAGGGGGCTCTGGGCACCCCGGTCGTTGACGCGCACGGGGTTGAAGCAGGTCCTGGGCTTCATCCGGCGGATGCCCGCCGACGCCATCGCCGAACTCGACGGGGTCAGCCCGCAGCGGTCGCACCAGGTGCTCGCCGGGGCGATCGTGGCGCTCGCCGCGATGGATCGGCTCGACCTCGACGCCGTCGACATCTGCCCGTGGGCGCTCCGCGAGGGCGTCATCCTCCGCCAGCTCGACCTCTCGACGTAAGCGACCGTGTTCACGGATGTGGACGGCATGCCATATTCCGAACGGTCGTTGACTGTATGGACAGTGTTCCATTAACTGTCTTTTATGATGGACGCCCACCGATCTCTTGCCGGCGCGCTCGCTGCCGCCTTGACGGCCACCACGCTCCTGTCCGTCGCCCTGCTGACCCGCTCGGTCGTCGCCGACGAAGCCGCCGACCAAGCCGTCCCGCCCGGAGCCGCCCGCACCGGGCTCGATCTGTCCAGCGCCAATCGGCGTACGCCGGTCGCCGGGCTCTATGACTGGAGCAAGGCCGGGTATCGCAACGGGGCGAACCTGCCCGGCGCCAGCGAAGTGAATCCCGACGCCGCCTGCCAGATCACGCCGGCTGAACTCGCCACCCAGTACGCCGTGCGCCCGGACGACGGCGTGGACGACACGACCGGTCTCCAATCCGCGATCGACTTTGTGCGTACCACTTGCTCCGCGACCGCGAGTCTCACGAAGCTGTCGCTGATCACGCTGCCCGCAGGCGTCGTGAAGGTGACCCGCCAACTGGGCGTGGACGCGGACTATCTGATCGTGCGCGGGGCCGGCAACGACCCGGCGACCGGGACCCGCCTGGTCTTCGAGCCGGACGCGAACACGCGCTACGACACGCTGACCGACGACGGTTCGGACTGGGACGAGGACGGCATGGTGTCGGGGCAGGGCAAGGGCGGCTGGCTCTGGCCTGGCCGTGGCCTGTTCCGGGTGCAGTCGCGTCAGGTGCACAGCGCCTACGCGAGCGACTACGCCGCCGCGCCCGCCAACCGGAAGGACATTTTCGAGGGCACGGTCAACGTGCACTGGAAGGCCGGGCAGAAGCTGGCCGCCAAGCCGGGCGAGACCGCCTACGCCGCGCGCACCGGCGATTCCGTGGTCTACGTCGCGAGCCTGACCGGGCTGACCGCCGGGACGATGGTGAACATCCGGGCCGCCAACTCGGTGAAGTTCTACAACTCGCAGAACGTCTTCGACACGGCGCTGATGAGCAACCTGCACATGCGGCAACAGATCTTCACGATCACCGCCGTGAACTCGTCGGCGAAGTCGATCACCCTGGACAAGCCGGTGGAGTACGACGTCCCGATCACCTCCACGTCGGACGGCTCCGCCGCTATCGGCGGCACGGTGTACGACTCGAAGGCCGCGCCATTGGTCGATCCGGTCGTCGGCGTCGGTTTCGAGAACCTCTACCTGACCCAGGCCGAGCCCGGTCTGTCCGCGGCCGACGCCGTCCACAACTACGGGAACATGGATCCGGCCGGAGAGATGCACGGGATCGTCTTCAAATGGGCGGCGAACTCCTGGGTACGCGGCATCCGTACGTCGATGACCGGCTCGCATCCGATCGTCACCGAGGAGGCAGCCCATCTCACCATTGTGGACAACTATCTCGACGGCGCCTGGAACAAAGGCAAGGGCGGCAACGGCTACTTCCGCGGTTCCCGGGTGTGGGACTCGGTCTATGCCGGCAACACCAGTCGCAATCTGCGCCACTTCACCTTCCAGTGGTCCGCCTCGGGCAACGTCGCGATCGGCAACGACACCGACTCCGACTTCAATCTCCACGGCGGGTGGGAACGCAACAACCTGATCGAGCTGAACACCGTGACCGTCCCCTACGCCCACCGATCGGCCAACTGCCGGGCGAACTGCGGCGAGGAAGGCGGTGGCGGTCCCGACGACTCGAACTGGTTCCCGATCTGGTGGGCGGCCGGGCAGAAAGCGGTCAAGTGGTCGGGTTCGTCCGGACCGCGCAACGTCTTCTTCAGCAACACCATGACCAAGCAACTCGGCTCGGACACCGCGCCCTACACGGCGTATTACGCCGATCACACTCGGATCTACCAATTCGGGTGGTCCGGATCCGCGTGGCAGCATCTGGACGTGGGCGGCACGCCGATCACCGACTGGGCCGACCACGAGCAGGCCGACTACACCAACGGCCACGGCGTCGACGCTTCGCGTACCGATGCGGGCCCGTCGTTGTTCCTGCTCTCCCTCACTGGTACGCCCAGCGCATCACCGTCGCCGTCCAGTGCGTCCCCGTCCCCGTCGTCCGCCTCGCCGTCGCCGTCGCCGTCCGGGGTGGTGGGGCTGCGCTGCGCGTTCGCCCAGACCTCGGTCTGGAGCAGCGGTTACGGCGGGCAGGTGACCGTCTACAACGACGGGACGGCGACCGTGCCGGCGTGGACGGCCGAGTTCGACCTGCCGACCGGGACGAGCATCAGTTCGATGTGGCGCGCGACGTACGCCAAGACGGGAAACCACTACGTCGTGACACCGTTGGTCTACGCGGCGGACATCGCACCCGGCGGCTCGGAGTACTTCGGCTTCAACGCCGGCGGCCTCGGTACGCCGACCGGCCTGACCTGCCGCACCTAGCGGCGATTCGGCAGTTCCCCGGCCGGCAGGTAGAGGTGGTAGTCGGCCGCCGTCTCCACCGGCCGGTCGGGGAAGGCCGCGGCCAGCGTCGTGTCCAGCGGCGACCCGATCGGGGCGAGGTAGGTGACCACCCGCGCCGCGCCGACCTCGTCCCAGAACGGGTGATAGCGGTTGAGCCCTTCGGTCAGGTCGTCCCCGACGACGGCGCAGATCCGCTCCTCACCGGTCTGATAGGAGATCCAGTTGCAGGTCCAGTAGTCGGCGTACACGCGAGTCTGGTCGTGCGCCGCGAGCGCGGCGATCACCTTCGGCTGGTTCGCCGCCGCGGCTGAGTACACCGGCACGTGGACGGCCAGCGCGACCGTGGCGTACAGGGCCATCGCCACTCCGGCGGCCAGCGGGACGCCCGCGACGAGCCGTTGCCAGTTCGGCCGGGCGATAGCGGCTATGCCGCGCCAGAGCGGCTCCAGCCAGGCCGGCGTCGAGATCAGCAGGCAGCTCAGGTAGCGCGCGCTCTCGATCGGGGAGTCGCCGGCCGCCGAGTTCCGGGCGTACGAGACGACGGTGATCAGCGCCGCGACCGCCAGGGCCAGCCGCATCCCGCTTTCCGGCGTACGCGGGGACCGGTAGGCGAGCACGGCGGCGATGACGAGGAGGGCGGCGTACGCCGGACCCCACCACAGCTGCCAGCCGGCGCAGTGGCTCGGCGCGCACAGCCCGGTGCCCAGCGGTACGCCGATCAGCCCGCCGCCGTACAGCCGTTCACTCGCCGACGGATCGGTGCCGGTGGTCTGGAGGTGCCAGAACACGGCCAGGAAGCTCTTCGAGAACGTGCTGTGCAGGTCGTGCCAGATCAACGGGAACGCGCCGAGCAGCAGCCCGCCGGCCAGCGTCCAGCCCGCCCGGGAGGCCAGCTGCCGCCGGGCGAAGACGAGCAGCAGCACGGCCGCCGCGGCGAGGTAGGGCAACGGCAGCAGGTGATTCCAGACGATCAGCCCGGCGAGGAGGCCGATGCCGCCGGTCAGCCACGGCCGAGGCTTCTCGCTCCGGCTCACCGCCAGCACCCCCAGCAGCAGCGCGACCAGCATCGGCGAGGTCTCGGGATAGCCGCCCCCGGCGATGAGCTGGTTCTTCACGATCCGGTCGGAGCCCAGCGCCAGCAGGCCGACCGTCGCCGTCGCCAGCCACGGCGAGTAGACGCGGCGTACCAAGGCGTACATGAGGGGGAGGAAGAGCGCGAACAGCGCGAGCGTGGGCAGTCTCAGCGCGAGCGTGGTCGGGCCGAGCAGGCCGACGAACGGCGCCGCCAGGTACGCCTCGATCGTGCCCATGTAGTGCTGGCCGTAGAAGTAGACCGGGAAGTCCTCGCCACGCCAGATGTGCAGAGCGGCGAGGCCGATGGTGGCCTCGTCGCTGTTGGTGAGGGGTGCGTCACGCGCGGTCAGCCAAACCCGGAAACCGACGCCGAGTAGGCCGAGCGCGAACGCCACGAGGGCGGGACGTCTCCAGACCGGGGGCACCGAGGGAGCTTACCGGGCGGCTGGATCACGGCTCGAACTTGTAGCCCAGCCCGCGGACGGTGACGAGGTACCGGGGCGTCGACGGCTCCGGTTCGATCTTGGACCGCAGCCGCTTGACGTGCACGTCCAGGGTCTTGGTGTCGCCGACGTAGTCCGCGCCCCAGACGCGGTCGATGAGCTGACCCCGGGTCAGCACCCGGCCCGCGTTGCGCAGCAGCAGTTCGAGCAGCTCGAATTCCTTCAGCGGCAGCGGGACGGTGTCCCCGCCGACGGTGACGACGTGCCGTTCGACGTCCATGCGGACAGGCCCGGCGCTCAGCGTCGCGCCGACCGCGTCGACCGGCTCCTGCGAGCGGCGGCGCAGCACCGCACGGATGCGGGCGACCAGCTCTCGCGGGGAGTACGGCTTGGTCACGTAGTCGTCCGCGCCCAGCTCCAGCCCGACGACCTTGTCGATCTCGCTGTCGCGCGCGGTGACCATGATGATCGGAACGCCCGACCGGGCCCGCAGCTGGCGGCAGACCTCGGTCCCGGACATCTCCGGGAGCATCAGGTCGAGCAGGACGATGTCGGCGCCGGAGCGGTCGAACTCGGTGAGCGCCGCCGTGCCGGTGGCCGCCACCGACACCTCGAAGCCCTCCTTGCGAAGCATGTAGGAGATGGCGTCCGAGAACGCCTCCTCATCCTCCACCACGAGTACTCGTGCCACGTGTTTCTCTCTTTCTCGGTGCTCAGTGAGTCTCATGCTCAGAACGGTTCGGACAGGGGCAGGCCGAACTCGTCCTCGGGCGGCCGGGCCGGCAGCCGCAGGGTGAACGTCGAACCGCCGCCGACGCGGCTGGAGACGTCGACGCGGCCGCCGTGGTTGGTCGCGATGTGCTTGACGATCGCGAGGCCCAGGCCGGTGCCGCCGGCCTCCCGGGACCGCGCCTTGTCGGAGCGGTAGAACCGTTCGAAGACCCGGTCGACCTCGTCGGGGGCGATGCCGATGCCCTCGTCGGCGACCTCGATCTCGATCTTCTCCTCGTCGCCCTGCACCGTCACGGAGACGGTCTTGCCCTCGTCGGAGTACGCGACGGCGTTCTCGATCAGGTTGCCCAGGGCGGTCGCGAGCTGGCTGTCGCTGCCGTACGCCTTCAGGTCGAGCCGGCCGCGTACGGCGATGTCGATCGACTTGGCCTGGGCGGCCGTCCGCGACCGGTCGACCGCCTCGGCGACGACCCATTCGATCTGGACCGGCTCCGGGTCAGGCAGCGGTTCGGCGCCCTGCAGCCGGGTCAGTTCGAGCAGCTCGGTGACGAGGGTGCCGAGGCGGACCGACTCCCGCTGCATCCGCAAGGCGAAGCGCCGGGTGGAGTCGACGTCGAGCTCGCCGTCGGTGGCGTCCAGGATCGCCTCGGCGAGCAGCTGCAACGCCCCGATCGGAGTCTTCAGCTCGTGGCTGACGTTGGCCACGAAGTCCCGGCGTACGCGGGCGACCCGGTGCGCGTCGGTGACGTCGAACGCCTCGACCGCGACGAGGCCGCCGCCGAGGGCGACCGCGCGGAGGCTGACCCCCATCGGTTCGACGTCGCTGCCCTCGGCGCCCCGGGGCAGGTCCAGCTCGACCTCACGGCGTACGCCGGTCCGCCGCACCTGGCCGGCGAGCGTACGCACGATGGGGTGGGCGACCGGGGTGCCCGGCTGGGCGCCCGCGCGGAGCAGGCCCATCGCTCGGGCGGCCGGGTTGGCCAAGGCGATCTGGTCGGAGTTGTCGAGGACGACGACGCCGACGCGCAGTGAGTCCAGGCTCTTGCGACCGAGCCCGGCGAGCGCGTCCACCTCTGGGGCGGCTGGCGAGCGGCGGAGGAACACGCTGGAACGATAGCCGGTTGTTTACCAGACTGAACAGAAAAAGCCGGGCAAAACGACCTGGTCAGGAGTCAAAGTTCACCTATGCGCGGTTCGGCGTTCACCGTTGTTCATCTGACGGTCGCCCGGCGCACCTAGCGTGGCCCCCGACCGACCAACAACCGACCCACAGGGACCTTAAATGCGAGAGTCGTTCGGCGCCGCCCTGCACGAGGTGGGCAACCTGCTCGTCTCCATGGCCGAGGCGGCCCGCACCCAGATGCGCCAGGCGACGTACGCGCTGCTCACCGCGGACAAGGAGGCGGCCGACCGGGTCGTCGCCCGGGACGCGGAGATCAACGAGCTGTACCGCCAGGTCGAGGAGCGGGTCCTGCGCCTGCTCGCCCAGCAGCAGCCGGTCGCCCGCGACCTGCGCATGGTGATCACCGCCCAGCACGTCGCGACCGACCTGGAGCGCATGGGCGACCTCGCCGACCACGTCGCGAAGACCGCGCTGCGCCGGCACCCGGCCGCCGCCGTCCCGGCCGAACTGGCCACCGTGATCGCGGAGATGGCCGAGGTCGCCGACCGCATCGCCGGCAAGATCACGCTGGTGCTGGCCCGCTACGACACCAAGCGCGCGGCCGAGCTGGAGCACGACGACGACGTGATGGACGCGCTGGAGCGCGACCTGTTCGCCGTCATCCTCGGCTCGTCCTGGCAGCACGGCGTGGAGGCGGCGATCGACGCGGCGCTGCTCGGCCGGTTCTACGAGCGGTACGCCGACCACGCGGTGAACGCGGGTCGCCACGTGATCTACCTCGTGACCGGCGAGATCGCCGACGGGCAGGCCTCGGACGAGGACCCGGAGCTGCCCGAGTCGCTCTGAAGCTCGGCTTTCTGGGAGTTCGGCTGCTTCTTGAAGCTCGGCTACTTCTTGCTGGCGAGCGCCCGTGCGAAGAACATCATGTTCGCCGGGCGCTCGGCCAGCCGCCGCATGAGGTAGCCGTACCACTCGGTGCCGTAGGGAACGTAAACGCGTACGTGGTAACCCTCCCGGACGAGCCGGCGCTGTTCTTCCGGGCGTACGCCGTAAAGAAGCTGGAACTCGAACTCGTCCGGGCCCCGGTCGAACCACCGGGCCCGGTCCTCGCCGATGGCGATCAGCCGCGGGTCGTGGGTGGCCAGCATCGGGTAACCCTGCCCGGCCATGAGCACGTTCATGCAGCGTACGTAGGACTTGTCGACGTCCAGCGCGGACTGATAGGCCACGTGCTCCGGCTCGGAGTACGCACCCTTGCAGAGCCGGACGCGGGAGCCCGCGGTGGCCAGCTCACGGCAGTCCTGCTCGGTACGCCGCAGGTACGACTGGACCACCGCGCCGGTGCTCGGATAGTCCTTGCGCAGGCTGTTCAGGATGGTCAGCGTCGAGTCGGCGGTGGTGTGGTCCTCCATGTCCAGGGTGACCGTCGTGCCCGCCTCGGACGCGGCCGCGCAGATCGCGCGCGCGTTCGTCTCGGCGAGATCCTCGTCGAACGCCTGCCCGAGGGCGGAGAGCTTCACGCTGACCTCGGCGACTCCGGTCAGCCCCGCCTCGCGCAGCGCGGCGAGCAGCGTCAGATATTCGTCCCGGGTGGCGCTCGCCTGCTCCGGCGTCAGCGTGTCCTCGCCGAGGTGGTCCAGCGTGGTCCGGAGCCCGGAGTCGGCCAGCTCCCCGGTCACCCGCAGGGCGTCGGGCGTACCGGTGCCGGCGACGAACCGCCTGACCACGTCCCGGCTCACCGGCGCGGAGCCGACGAACTTCTCGACCTTGCCGGACCGCGACGCTGCGAGAATGACCGACCTGAGCATGTCAGCAGCGTATCTCCGATTCGGCGATGAGGTCGGATGTGAGGTACGTCCCGTCCGTCGGAAACGGTTCCGGTAAACCTCGGCACACCACTTCCGTCAAGATTGCTCTACCTTTGTCGGGTGGACTTCGATGCGTACGCCAAGACCGCCGTTGACCTGGTCAATGTCCGGCTTGACACCCTCGACGACCTTCGTGCCCTTTTTGCGGACGACCGGGAGTGGATGCGGGAGTCGGTCGCCGATAAGGAGATGGCGGTCTTCCGGCGGGCTCAACGGAAGCTCCGCGACGTCTTCGAGGCCGGCGCGGCCGGCCGCGACGGCGACGCTGTGGCCGAACTGAACGTGCTCCTGGAGACCTTCCCGGTCCAGCCGCGGATCTCGGGTCACGACGCCGGGGACTGGCACATGCACGTCACCAGCCGGGGCGCCTCCGCCTCCGCCGAGTACCTGGCCGGTGCGGCCTGGGGGCTGGGCGTCTGGCTCTGCGAGTTCGGCAGCGCCCGGTTCGGGGTCTGCGCCGACGAGCGGTGCGGCAACGTCTACCTCGACACCTCTTCCAACAACTGCCGCCGGTTCTGCTCCGAGCGCTGCGCGACGCGGTCGCACGTGGCCGCGCATCGGGCGCGGAAGAAGGCGGCCGTCGACGAGGTGGCGGCGCTGCCCAGCACTGCCGTCGCGCCGAAGGCTCCCGTCCCCGTCGGACGCTGACCCGCTCGCTCACGCTCGCGCGCCGACCTTCCTGATCATCGCGCGTTGACCTTCCTGATCATTGCGCCGGCCAGGCTGTTTCCGGGGACATCCCGCCTCGGGAAACCGCGTGACCGGCGCATTGATCAGGCCTGAGTGGGCACTGAGAGGTCGCCTGGATCGGCCGAAAGGACGATCCGCGCTCGGCTGGTCGTCCAGTAGCGTTGCGGCCCGTGCACCCCGGGGACCCCTCGCAGCCTGATCCGCAGCCCGCCGACTCGCAGTTCGCCGACTCGCAGCCGCCGACGCAACCGATCCCGCCGCAGCATCCCTACCCCGGGCTGAATCAGTCCTATCCGGGCACGCCCGGCTCGGTTCCGTCCGGCCCAGCCCCGTCCGGCCAGGTCCCGCCAGTGTGGAATCCGCAGATTCCCCAGCAACGGCAGGCCGGACAGCTCGGGGCGCCGGTGTACCCGCCGTCGGGTTACCCGACGTATCCGCCCGCGCCCGGGAATCCCGCTCCGCCTGCGTACCCGCCGGCGCCGGGGTATCCGCCCACGCCGGGGTATCAGCCCGCACCGGGGTATCCGCCCGCGCCGCCACAAGGTGCGCCGCCGGGCCTGCCACCGGCCTACCCGCCGGGATACTCGACGCCGCCGGGCTATCCGACGCAGCCCTGGCCGGGTGCGTACGCCCCGCCACCGCCCCCGCCCAAGCGACCGTGGTTCGGCCGGGTGGCCGTCCTGGCCGTCATCGTGGTGCTGATCGCCTGCGCCATCCCGGTCGTCGGCGTGGTGGCGTACGTCGCGACGCGGTCGACGGCGGATCCGCTGGTGCAGCCGACCGCGTCCACCGGGGTCACCTCGAAGGCCTCGCCGAAGGCGTCCCGGTCGCCGGCGCGTCGCCCGAATCCCGGCGACGCGCAGACCGTCTTCCAGAACTGGGCGCAGGACCGCGTGCAGGCGGCGCTGGACCAGCAGTCGGATGCACTGTTGCGCGGCGACCTCACCGGTTACGTGAAGGTGGTCGACCCGGCTAAGTCGACTCTCGTCGCCCAGCTCCGCAAGCAGTACGCCTCCCTGCGCAACATGAAGATCGGCGCGTGGGGCAACGACCTGCTGACCATCACCGCCAGCGGTGGCAAGGAGTTCGAGACCACCTGGCGCGTACGCGTCGACGGGCATCCCTGCTTCGGCGCAGTCACCTGCGACGACGACGACTTCTCGATGCTCACCACGTGGCGGCTGGCCGATCCGGACACCGCGCTGATGACCTCGCTGGAACCGGAGGACAGCGCGAACTCGCCCCGTCCGTGGGAGGCCAGCGATCTCATCGCGAAGGTCGGCGACCGGACCGTGGTGGCCACCACGAAGGCGTACGCGTCGCTGCTGGACAACGTCTGGACGCAGGCCGAGGCGGCGGCGAAGGTCGCCGACCGGCTGGCGTACCAGGGCAAGCCGCCGACCAAGTACGTGATCTTCTACGCCGGTCCGAGCGAATGGAAGACCTGGTACGACTGGGATCCGCCGGAATGGTCCGGCGGCGTGACCATCGAGGTCGGCGACGCCTCCAACATCGTGCTGAACGGCAAGGACCTCCAAGGCTGGTTCATCGACAACCTGCTGCGGCACGAGATGACCCACGCCGCGACGCTGCCCGGCGGCAGCCGCTCCCGGGCCTGGTGGCTGATCGAGGGCATCGCCGAGTACGCCGACATGGACGGCGCGTCGGTCAGCCGCTACAGCGCCATCGAGGAGACGAGGAAGTTCGTCGAGGGCTCCTGGGACGGCAAGGTGGCCGTGAGCGCACCGGGCGACAGCGACGGGGACGCGAAGGCGGCCGCCGCTTACGGGGTCGCCTTCCTGGCCGTACGCCACCTCGCCGAAAAGTACGGCGAGCAGCGGATGCGCGAGTTCTTCGACGCCGTGGTGCACGACCACAAGACGGAAGCCCAGGCCGCTCCGGCGATCTTCGGCGAGTCGTGGACCACAGTGGAGGCCGGCTGCGTGGAGTTCATCCGTTCCTCGGTGTGACCACCGTTCGCCCCGCTGTGAAACATGCTCGAGTTGACTACCATCACGCGAGTGCGGCGACCGATGGTGTTGGCAGGGGCGGTGACCGTCCTCGTGGCCTTGAGTGCCGCGTCCTGCGGCAACGACGACGAGGGCATCGCGACGGCGGAGGTGGGCCGGGCCGACGTCGTCGAGATCGTCGACGCGCCCGCCTCGGTGGTGGCGCGGGCGGCCGCGACGCTGACCGCGCCGGCCGAGGGCACGCTGGCCCGGCTCGCGGTCACGGCCGGTGATCAGGTCGCCAAGGGGCAGGTCGTGGCGGTCGTCGACTCGCCGACAGCCCAGCAGCGGCTGCGGGACGCGAAGAAGGCGCTGGATCTGGCGAAGCGGTCGACGGGCGGCGGCGGGGTCCGAGTGGACCTCAGCGGTTCGGCCAAACACCTCGACGAGGCCGCCGCCAAGGCGTTCGACCAGGCGCGGGCGGCGGTGGCGTACATCGCCGACCCGGCGCTGAAGAAGGCGCTGCTCGCTCAGGTCGACGCGGCCGAGCAGCAGTACGCCGCCGCGTCTAAGGCGGTGACCTCGGCGGTACGCGGTGTGCAGCGCGGTCTCCAGTCCATCGGCAGCGCCATGAGCGCCCTGGGCGCCGCCCAGAAACTTCAGGCGCAGCAGGCGTACGACCTGGCCAAGGCCACGGTGGACGCGCTGACCCTGCGTGCGCCGATCGCGGGCGTCGTCCAGCTCGGCGGCGCGAGCGCCCCGGCGACGAGCGGAATCGACCTGTCCTCCCTGTTGGGGGCGGCGGGCGGCGGGCAGACTCCGTCGACCGGTGGCACCGCATCGATCCCCGGCGTGTCGCAGACGGTCCCCGAGGGCGGCCTGGTGACGGCGGGCACGGCGATCCTCACCGTCGTCGACGTCAGCGAACTCGGTCTGGTGGCCGAGGTGGACGAGACCGACATCCTGCTGGTCAAGCCGGGGCTGGACGCCGAGGTCGAACTCGACGCCGCGACCGACGTCCGCTACCCGTCCCGGGTGGCCAGCATCGACGTGCTGCCGACGGCGAACGCGCGCGGTGGCGTGGCGTACCGGGTGCGGTTGACGCTCACCCCGCCGGCCGGCGCCCCGACGCCGCGGCCGGGCATGAACGCGGTCGCCCACCTGCGCGTACGCCAGGCGAACTCGGCCGTCGCGGTGCCGGCGGCCGCCGTCTTCACCGCCGAGGGCCAAGTCCTGACCTGGGTACGCGGCCCGGACGGCAAAGCCGAGCGGCGACCGGTGAGCGTCGGCGTCTCCGGCGAGGACCTGGTGCAGATCACCGACGGACTTCAGCCCGGCGACCGCGTGGTCGTCCGGGGTACGGACAAGGTCCATCCCGGAGACGAACTGCCGTGACGGCCGCCGAGGTGAGCCCGGCCGTCGCGGCGGTGAACATCGAGCGGACCTACGACCTGGGCGGAGTCACCGTTCCGGCGCTGCGGGGTGTCTCCTTCACCGTCGAGCGCGCCGCGTATGTGGCCATCGTCGGCCCGTCCGGCTCCGGCAAGTCGACGCTGATGCACCTGCTCGGCGGGCTGGATCGGCCCACGGCGGGCACCTTGCGGATCGACGGCCGCGACGTCGCCGCACTGACGCCCGCGGAACTCGCTCAGCTCCGCAACGAGACCATCGGCTTCGTCTTCCAGTCGTTCCACCTCCTTGCGCGTACCACCGCTTTGGACAATGTCGCGTTGCCGCTCGTCTATCGCGGCCTGAACGCCCGCGAGCGCCGGGCGCGGGCCCGCGAGATGCTGGCGCGCGTCGGCCTGGAGCACCGCGTGGATCATCGCCCGAACCAGCTGTCGGGCGGCGAGCAGCAGCGGGTGGCGATCGCGCGGGCGCTCGTGACCGAACCGACCGTGCTGCTGGCCGACGAGCCGACCGGCAACCTCGACACCACGACCGGACTAGCCGTGATGGAGCTGCTGGAGCGGCTGAACGCCGAGTCGAGCGCGGCCCTGGTCCTGGTCACCCACGACCGGGAGGTGGCCGCGCGGGCCAAACGCCGGATCCACATGCGGGACGGCGTCATCGAGGCGGACGAGGGCGGGGCGGCGTGAGGCTGGCGGAGGCGTGGCGGGTCGCGCTGGACGCGTTGCGGGCCAACCGGCTGCGCAGCGGCCTGACCATGCTGGGCATGGTGATCGGGGTCGCCGCGGTCGTGGTGCTGGTCGCGCTCGGCACCGGAACGAAGAACGAGGTCGAGTCGCAGGTCGAGGGGCTCGGCGCGAACCTGATGTTCGTGGTGCCCGGCAAGGTGGACTTCAACTCCGCGCCGACCGCGTCGCCGCTGGACACGGGCGATCTCAACGCGGTCATCCGGACGGTCGGCGACCGGGACCGGGTGACGGTGTCGCTCACCTCCGGCGAAACCGTGCGAGCCGGGCGCAACTCCACCTTCACCTCGGTGCTCGGCGTCATGGAGACCACCCCGAAGGTGTTCGTACGCACCCTGCACAGCGGGACGTACCTGGCGCGTACGGATGTCGACACCGGGCGGCGGGTCGCCGTGCTGGGCGCGAAGACGGCCCGGCTGCTGTTCGGCGACCGGGACGCGGTCGGCCGCCAGATCACGATCGCGGGCGTACGCTTCCGCGTCATCGGGGTCTTCGCGCCGCTCGGGCAGAGCCTCGGCGTCGACCGGGACACCGAGGTGCACATCCCGATCAGCACGGCGCAGCGGCTGTTCGGGACGAACCGGATCGACGCCTTCGCGATCAAGGCGCCGGACGCGGAGTCGGTCGGCCCACTCGGCGACCGGGTCCTGGCCGAACTGCGCAAACGTCACCCGGACACCGAGTTCAGCGCCGTCACCCAGGATCAGATCCTCGGTGTACTGGCGGACATCCTCGGCGTGCTGACGACCGTGCTCGCCGCGATCGCCGGGATCTCCCTGCTGGTCGGCGGAGTCGGCGTCTCCAACATCATGCTGGTGTCGGTCCGGGAACGGACCAAGGAGATCGGGCTGCGGAAGGCGGTCGGCGCGAAACCCCGCGACATCGGCGTGCAGTTCCTGCTGGAAGCGGTGCTGCTGACCACCATCGGCGGCGTACTCGGGATGGCGCTCGGCGTCGGCGCCTCGCTGATCACGGCGGCTCTCTCGCCGGTGCCCGCGACGGTCACGTGGTGGTCGCTCGCGCTCGCGTTCGGCGTATCGGCCGGCGTCGGGATCATCTTCGGCGTCGTGCCCGCGCAGCGAGCCGGGCGGCTCGACCCGGTAGTCGCCCTGCGCACTGAATAAGCCTTCGCGCGCCGGATGACCGTTTCGCGCTGTCTGGTTTAAGCCCCCGGATCACGGATCTGCGTCGAATCTTGGCCCAAGATTCGACCGCGATCCCTGATCCAATGCCTAGCAGTGGCCTAGCGGCGCCGTGATGGCGACAGGGGGTGTTCGGGCGATTACTGAAAGCTGTCGCGTTAGCCACATGAGCCCCGCTAACGTTCTACTTACACGCTGGATGGGGGAAAGGCATGAATTCGCGCGGGACGCCACAAGACAACGAGCTGGCGGAGGTGCGCTTCCTCACGGTCGCCGAGGTCGCGACGCTGATGCGGGTGTCGAAGATGACCGTCTATCGGCTGGTCCACTCCGGTGACCTGACCGCGGTCCGGGTCGGGCGCTCCTTCCGGGTGCCCGAGCACGCGGTCCACGAATACTTGAGGGGCGCGTTCTCCCAAGCCGCATGAGGATGACCGCCCGGTTTCACGAACACACATGCGTGCGGTTACCCTGGACAGCGGCTCCGGCCCCGTTCGCGCATTCGCGGACCGAGGGCGGAGCGAGATGTCCAACTTCCGCCGTGGCGCATACGCGCCGGGCGAAACCGAAGCATGTGATGAGAGGGCTGCCGTATGGGCTCCGTGGTCAAGAAGCGCCGCAAGCGCATGGCTAAGAAGAAGCACCGCAAGCTGCTGCGCAAGACCCGCGTCCAGCGTCGCCGTCTCGGCAAGTGACCCGCGCCGGCTCGCCGGCGTCTTGAAGCGGGTGCCTGAGCCCGGTGCGTTGCCGACCAGCAACGGCCGGGCTCGGCTTAGGTGGGGGAGCATGGCGACGAGACCCACGAGACCCGAGGTGGTCCTGGTCACCGGCGTGAGCCGGTTCCTCGGCGCGCGGATCGCGGCTACCCTCGCCACGCGTACCGGGGTCGGCCGGGTGATCGGGCTCGACTCGTTCGCACCTCAGGGCGAAGTCGAACACCTGCTCGCGGACAGCTCCGTCGAGGTCGTCCAGGCGGATCTGCGTGCCTCCGGCGAGGTCATCGCCGACCAGGGCGTCGAAGCCGTGGTGCACCTCGCCGTCATCTCCTCGCCCGATCAGGCGCGGGGTGGTCGCGCGGCGATGAAAGAGCAGAACGTCATCGGCACGATGCAGCTGCTCGCCGCCTGCCAGCAGGCCGATTCGCTGCGCCGGTTGGTGGTGCGGTCGTCGACCGCGGCGTACGGCGCGTCCTTCCGCGACCCCGCGGTCTTCACCGAGGACACCGAGCCGCGCGAGGTGCCGCGCGGCGGCTACGCCCGCGACATCCTCGACATCGAGAGCTACGTGCGCGGGTTCCGTCGCCGTCGGCCCGACGTCACCGCGACGGTCCTGCGCTTCGCTCCGTTCATCGGGGCCACCGCCGAGACCGCGCTGCTGCGCTACCTCGCCCGGCCCACCGTGCCGACCGTGCTCGGGCGCGATCCCCGGATGCAGTTCGTCCACGTGGACGACGCACTGGAGATCATCGAACGCTCGGTGCTGGAAAACCACCCGGGCACCTTCAATGTGGCCGGTCCCGGCGTCATTACGCTGTCGCAGGCCATCCGCCGCGCGGGTCGGATCGCGCTGCCGATCGTCGAGCAGGCCCTCGCGGTCAGCGCCGCGACCGGCCGCGGGCTCATCAGCAACGACCAGATCGACCTGTTCGTGCACGGCCGCGTCGTCGACACCACGCGCCTGGTCCGCGAGTTCGGCTTCACGCCGCGCTCCACTCCCGACGCCTTCGCGGACTTCGTCCGCACGCACCAGGCCGGCGCGCTGGTCACCCCCGAACGGCTGGCGGCGGCCGAGGAATCCTTCCTCGACATGATCCAACGGGTACGCCAGGAGGTGCGGTGAATGACCTCTCCTGAGAATCTGCCCGAGCAGGAAGACGTCTGGGATCGGCGGGTCGCCTCCGGGCTGTCCTTCCTGCGCCGCCGGTTGTCCGGGGCGTACGAGGTCGACGAGTTCGGCTTCGACGCGGAGCTGACCGAGGGTGTCTTCCACCCGATGCTGCGCCTGTTGCAGCGGGACTGGTTCCGGACCGAGATCCTCGGCGCGAAGCACATCCCGGTCGACAGCGGCGCGCTGCTCGTCGGCAACCACTCCGGCACCGTGGCGATGGACGCGCTGATGCTGTCGATCGCCTGCCACGACGAGTCGGAGGGCAACCGCCACCTGCGGCTGCTCGGCGCGGACTTCGTCTTCAAGCTGCCCGGCCTGAGTGAGCTGGCCCGCAAGTCGGGCGCGACGCTGGCCTGTACGCCGGACGCCGAGCGCCTGCTCTCGAGCGGCGAACTCGTCGGCGTCTTCCCCGAGGGGTTCAAGGGCGTCGGCAAGCCCTTCCGCGACCGTTACAAGCTGCAACGGTTCGGCCGAGGTGGCTTCGTGTCCGCCGCGCTGCGTACCGGGGTGCCGATCATCCCCGTCGCGATCGTGGGCGCGGAGGAGATCTACCCCCTGATCGGCAACATCAAGCCGCTGGCCCGGGTGCTGGGCGCGCCCTACTTCCCGGTGACGCCGACCTTCCCGTGGCTGGGACCGCTGGGCCTTGTCCCCTTGCCGAGCAAGTGGCTGATCGAGTTCGGCCAGCCGATCCCGACCGAGGATCTCGTCGACCAGGCGGACGATCCCATGGTCGTCTTCAACCTGGCCGACCAGGTTCGGGAGACCATCCAGGAGATGATCCACGGGCTGCTGGAGCGGCGGCCGGATCCCTTCGCCCAGTAAGCAGTAGCTTGTCTCAAGTGCCCCATGGTCAGCACCGCCGGCGGTCGACGCTGCGGATCGGCGGAGTGGCGGGTCTCGTCGTCGCTCTGGCCGCCGCCGTCCGCCTGCTCACCCTCCCGGCACCACACGCGCCGGGGACGGACTGGACGCTGACCGAGGCCTTCCCGTCGGCCGCCGTGGTGGACGTGCCCGGCTACGTCGACGGCGACTGGGCGTACGAGCCGATGTTGTTCCTCGACGAGCAGACTTCCCTGGGCACGGCCACCCCGTCCGACGACCGGCAGAGCGCCCTGGTGATCCTCGGGCCGGACGGCCGGATCAGCACGGTACGCACGCTCGGCGCGGACGAGGCGCCCCAGTTCGGCGGCTTCGCTTCGGGCGACGACCGGATCGCCTGGCTGGAGCAGACCGCCGGGGACGACGGGCAGGGCGACGCCGCGATCTGGATCGCCGGCCGGGACGGCTCGAACGCCCGAGTCCTCACGCGCGATCTGGGTGACTTCGCGTTCTTCAACTCGCAGTACGACCTGCACATCCGGGACGGCTGGGTCCACTGGGTGGCGGCGGTGCCCGGCGATGCCCTGGCCTCGGAGATCCGCTCGATTCCGGTGTCCGGCGGCGACGTCTCGGTACGCCGCATCGACGGCGGCTGGCAGTCGGTCGGCGGCGACTGGCTGGTCAGCGCGATGACCGCCGGTGGGGGAGCGACCGCCCTGGTCAACTGGAAGACGGGGCGCCGCACCCCCATCCCGAACCAGCCTTCGGAGCTGGTCAGCTGCAGTTCGGTGCTGTGCCGCGTACTGGTGCTCGGCGGGGACGGCGGCGCGACCCGGATCGACGTGATGCGTACCGACGGCGGCGATCGGCAGCGGGCGGCGTCAGGCTCGGTGACCGCGGCGCTCGTCGACGTAGGACTGCTCGACCGCTGGGAGGTCTACTCGCGACAGGGTGCTGGTGCGTCCGTGCTGGCCCGCCAACAGGTCCTGCTGTACGACGTCCACGAACGCCGGACGATCAACCTCGCCGACGGGGTGGGTCAGATCATGGGCCGGGGCGGCTTCGTCTGGTGGGGCAGCGGCACTGGTGACGACGTGACCTGGCACGTCCTGGATCTACACTCGCTCCGCTGACGCTTCCGGCGCTGGATCAGGGTTCCGGGTCGAATCTTGCACCAAGATTCGACCGAGATCCCTGATCCGCAGCGAATGGGGCGGGTCAGTCGCGGCGGGCGCGGATCGCCAAGCCGGCCGCGACCGCACCGGCGAGGACGCCGGCCGCCAGCGTCGCCGGAACCGCCACCTTCGCCGCCTTGCGGCCGGTGCGGAAGTCGCGGATCTGCCACGAACGCGCCCGGGCGTGCCGGCGCAACGCGCCGTCCGGGTTGACCGCGGTGGGGTGCCCGACCGAGCTGAGCATCGGCAGGTCGTTCACCGAGTCCGAGTACGCGTAGCAGTCGGCGAGGTCGAAGCCCTCGGCGGCGGCCATCGCCCGGACGGCGGTCTCCTTCGCCGGCCCATGCAGCATCTCGCCGACCAGCCGTCCGGTGTAGACGCCGTCGCGGATCTCCGCCACCGTGCCGAGCGCCCCGGTCAGCCCGAGTCGCCGGGAGATCACCTCACCCAGCTCGACCGGGGCGGCGGTGACCAGCCAGACCCGATCGCCGTCGGCGATGTGCTGCTCGGCGATGGCCCGGGTGCCGGCCCAGATCCGTTCCGCCATCAGCTCGTCGAAGATCTCCTCGCTGAGCCGGCGGACGTCCTCGACTCGCCAGCCCTCGATGAAGGCCAGCGCCGCCTGTCGCGCCTCGGCGATGTCTCCGGCGTGCTCGGCCGCCAGCAGCCGGAACTTCACCTGGCTCCAGCCGAACCTGAGCAGATCGGTGGTGGTGAAGTACTTCCGGGCGGCGAGACCGCGCGCGAAGTAGTACAGCGAGGCGCCCTGCATGAGGGTGTTGTCCAGATCGAAGAAGGCAGCCGCCTTGACGCGCTCGCGTGGCTCCGTCACGACCGCTTCGCCTCCTGTTTCCGGCAACACGCTTCCGAGCGTAGCGGGTGGATGCGATCGGGGGCGCCACCCTGCGGTGACGCCCCCGAATCTCGAAGGTGAATCCCGAACGGCCGTTCGGTGATCAGTTCCCGAGTAGATCGCCCAGGATTCGGCCGAGTTCGCCGAGCAGGCCCTCGTCGCCCTCGGTGCTCGCCGACGGCTGCGGCGTCGCCGAGGCGGACGGAGCGATCTGTGCCGGCGTCGTCGCCTCGCCGCTCGTCCCCACGGTCGGCGTCGTCGCCGGTCGCGGGGTGACGGTCGTGGTGCTTCGCGGCAAGTTGGTCTCGGGTTGCTGACCAGCGGGTGCCGGGCACGGCGACGCTGCCGGGCCCAGCGCGTCCGCTGTCGACGTCTTCGCCCCACAGGCCAGCGCGGCGCGCAGCGAGTGCGAGCGATCCGAGATGGCGTCCAGCAGCGTCGTCGACGCGTCGGCCCGCTGCCGGGACGGCCCATCGACCAGCGCCGTGAGCCGGCCCATCAAGGATTTCTGGTCGGCGGCGAACCGGTCGACGGTGTCGAGTGCGGCGGTGCCACCCTGCCCCATCGCCGACGTGGTCAGCAGGCGTACGCCCTCGATCGTGTCCTTGTCCATGTCGCCCAGGGCGGCGGCGAAGCCGTCCCCGTTGGACCGGACGGCACTGGCCTCGGTCAGTCGCGTACGGGCGAACTCCAGGTAGAGCTGCCCTCGGGACAGATCGGAGCTGGCCAGCGCCAGCTGCGCCCGCTCGGTCGATCGCTTGACCTGATAGAGCGCGTCGCCGGGATTGGCGTCGCCACTGGCCATGGAGATGCCGGAGACGGCGAGGGTGCCGGTCGCCACGCCCGCGACGATCGCGATGCGCGTACGCGACCGGGCCGGCTTCACCAGAATGGGTTCCGGCTCGGTCGCGGTGACCCCGATGCCCTCGCGTTCGGCGGTCGCCATCAGCTGGGCACGCAGGTCGCTCCGGAAGTCCGGCGACGGGCCGGGCACATGCGTGCCCCGTAGCTGGTCGCCGAGCGTCACGAACTCCGCGAGCTGCGCGTCTAGACGGGAGTGGGAATGGTGACGTCGGCCGCCGTTGGCCTCGTCCAGGAGTCGGGCGAAGCGCTCGGCGCGCCGCCGGTCGAAGACTGCGTTCATAGCGGGCACCCCCCTTCGCTGGTCGCGGCGGACTGCCGGAGTGTGTCCACGAGCTCCGGTCGTACTCGGTCAAACGGCCGCGGGGGGTCTTCGGTTACGGAGAGCCGGGGCGTGACTCGGCTCACTGCGGGGGCGGTGAGCGGGGTCACGGCTGGAAGCCCTCCGGAAGCAGTCGGGCGAGCGCGCGGACGGCTCGGTACTGGAGTGCTTTGATGGCGCCTTCGTTCTTGCCCATCGCCTGAGCGGTCTCCGCGACGGAGAACCCCTGGAGGAAGCGGAGGACGATGCACTCCTGCTGTTCCGGGTTGAGCTGTTTGACCGCGGTCAGCAATGCGACATTGGTGATGTGGTCGACGACGGCCGCTTCCGGGCTGCCCTCCGGTCCCCGGTCCTCGCGGTCGGCGTCCAGGACGTCGCCGGTGGTGACCTCGAGGCGGTAGCGGCCGGACTTGAAGTGGTCGGCGACCAGGTTGCGGGCGATGGTGACCAGCCAGGCGCCGAGATCACGGCCCTGCCAGGTGAAGCTGCCGATGCGCTTGAGCGCCCGCAGGAAGGTGTCACTCGTCAGGTCCTCGGCCAGCGGCCGGTTGCCCACCCGGAAGTAGATGAACCGGAAGACGGTGTCGACGTACCGGTCGTAGATCAGGCCGAATGCCGCGGCCTCGCCCGCCTGCGCCCGCTCGACGAGCGCCCAGACCTCGGCGGCGGCGTCGCTCGGATCGGGCCGGCTCGGGTAGACGGGCGGCTGCCCGGTCCCCGGCGGGTCCACGCGCTGGGTGTCCTCGTCCGGGAGCACCGGGAGCAGCGTCGTCTCCGATTCGGGCACGGTGACCGCGCCGCCCTGGGCGGGCGCGACTGGCCGCCCGTTGACCCGGCCGCCGATCGGTTTCGTGGCGGGGGTCTTGGCGGCCGGATTGTGGTGGCCGCT
This sequence comes from Hamadaea sp. NPDC051192, assembly GCF_040682475.1. Lineage (NCBI taxonomy): Bacteria > Bacillati > Actinomycetota > Actinomycetes > Micromonosporales > Micromonosporaceae > Hamadaea > Hamadaea sp. NPDC051192. The sequence goes on along the minus strand of NZ_JBFBAZ010000059.1, from coordinate 14,633 downwards.
GTCGTTGCCGGTCTTGGTCCGGGTACGCGGGCGGACGGTAGCGCCTTCGCCGCGCGAGGTGACGCTCAGTAGCGGATTCAGAAGTAGTTCGTTGAGTGAAGTGCGAAGGGCGTCCAGACCCTCGGTAAGTGCCTGCCGTGCGGCGGACACTTCGGGGCTTACGCCGTAGTACGCACTGGTTGTCATGCCGTCACCTCCGAGCGCCCGTGTGCGGAGCCGCAGGGGCAGGCGGCGGCAGACGGGGCATCTCTCACCATAAGCCGACAAACACCCACTAAGCACGGGTGCGGCGCAATAACGGGCACAGCGGCCTCCTCTGGTTGAGGGGTGTCGGATCATGCCAAAACGGGTGAGCCGACCCTCGGAATGATAGGGCCAAACCCACCCTGGTGTGCGTGTTCACGAAAACTGTCCGGCCATCGGGGGGAGTATTTCCGCTGCTTTCGCACGGACGTCGCACATCGTGTGCGGTTTTTACTTCGTCGATTACACGGCGTGTCCTGCGAGACACGCCGTGGTCACGTTCCCAGATACTTAGAGCTGCAAGAAGATTCAGACAAATCGCAGATCGGGGGCGATCGTCGGGCTCGGCGTTTCACCCCGCCGGGTGACCGTGCGGTGACTAGACGGGGATCTGATCTCTACAACGAACGACATTCGCGGGGGTGCCGCGAAATTTCGTCGTGTGGAAGACTCCCGAACGTGCAGGATGCGATCGCCGCCGATGTCGCCGAGTACGCCACCCTCGCGGGCTATGTCCAGCGCGCCGCTCGCCGGAGCCCGGAGCGGCCGGCGTTGCGGCACAACGGGCGTACGCTGACCTGGTCCGAATTGGACTCGCAAGTGGACTCGGTCGCGGGCGGACTGCGCAATCTCGGCGCGCCGGACAGCGGCGGGCACCCGGCCCGGGTCGCGATCGCGTTGCCGAACATTCCCGAGTTCGCGGTGTCCTTCTTCGGCGCGCTGCGGGCCGGTCTCGTCGCCGTCCCGGTCAACCCCGGCTACACGCCCCGGGAACTCCGCCATGTGCTGGCCGACTCCGGCGCCAGTGTGCTCATCGCGACCGACACGGTCGCCGCGGCCGTCGCCGGCATCGGCAGCGAACTCGAGTCGCTGCGCTGGGCGTACACGTGCAGTGGAAATGAGGACGCGGGCCGGGCGCTGGCCCGCGCGCTCGCCCGGGACTCGGCCCCGAACCCGCGCCAACCCGCGGCGAGTGACCTGGCGGTGTTGCTCTACACCTCGGGCACCGAGGGCGCGCCGAAGGGCGCGATGCTGACCCACCGGGCGTTGATCGCCAACCACGTGCAGCTCGCCGCGGTCGACCCGCCGGTGCTGGACGGTTCGGACGTGGCCCTGCTCGGGCTGCCGATGTTCCATGCCTACGGGCTGAACTCCGGACTCGGCGCGGTGGCCTACCACGGCGCGTGCGGCGTGCTCACCGACCGTTTCGACGCCGAGGAGTCGCTCCGGCTGATCGCCGACGAGGGTGTCAGCGTGGTGGTGGGCGTGCCGTCGATGTACACGCTGTGGGCGGCGAGCCTGACCTCGGCCGCGCCGATGTCCTCGGTCCGTGTCGCGGTGTGCGGCGCGGCGCCGCTGGAAGCCGTCACCGCGCGCAAGTTCACGGCGATCACCGGAGTCGACGTGCACATCGGGTACGGGCTGACCGAGACCGCGCCGGTGGTGTCCTCGACCCTGGCCGCCCCGGCGCTGAAAGTCGGCTCGATCGGCCGGCCGCTGCCCGGCATCGAACTGCGCCTGGTCTCCTCCACCAGCGACGACGTCTGGCGGGCGGGCAACACCTCGCTGGAAGACGACGGCGACGGCCACGGCCTCGAACACGAGTCTCCGGACAGCCCCGGCAGCGACCCCGGCGAGATCGTCGTGCGCGGCGACAACCTCTTCTCCGGCTACTGGCCCGACGGACGCGGCGGCCCCGACGCCGACGGCTGGTGGGCGACCGGCGACGTCGCGTACGCCGACGGGGACGGCGACCTGTTCCTCGTGGACCGCATCGGCGAGCTGATCATCGTCAACGGCTTCAACGTCTACCCGTACGAGGTCGAGCTGGTGCTCGGCATGCACCCAGGTGTTGCCGAGGCAGCCGTCCTCGGCGCGCCCGATCCGGTCCGTGGCCAGACCGTGCGGGCGTTCGTCGTACGCGCGGCGGGCAGCACGGTCACCGACGAGGAACTGGTCCGCCACTGCGAACGCAACCTGGCCCGGTTCAAGTGCCCCACGCAGATCTCGTTCGTCCCGGAACTGCCGCACTCGGCGATCGGCAAGGTCCGCAAAGTAGTCTTGCGGGATGCCTGAGCAGCCCCGCGTCACCTTGTACACCCGGCCCGGCTGTCACCTCTGCGCCGACGCCGTCACCGCGCTGGGCGAGCTGGGCGTGCCGTTCACCGAGGTGGACATTACCGGCGATCGGGAGCTGGAAGCCGAGTACGGAGACCGGATTCCGGTGGTCATGCTGGACGGCAAGGAACACGGGTACTGGCGGGTCGAAGGCGCGCGCCTGCTCCGCGACCTCGCCACCCCCGCGCCCGCTCCGCGTTGATCATGGAGTTAACTGCGGTCTCGGCGGTGTGTCGAGGGGGCAAAGTCCATGATCAACGCCGGGAACCACGCACCCCCCGCAGTTAGCGGGAGGCGAGCGCGATCGCCTCGGTCAGCGACCTCGCCACGGGTACGCCGACCTCCCGCAGCTTCGCCGGATCGGTGAAGCCGCCGCCGTAGAGAACACAGTGGGCTCCGACCGAGGCGGCCGCGTGCGCGTCGTCCACCGAGTCGCCGATGAGCACCGTCTCGGTGCCTTCGATGCCGAGCGCCTCCAGGTGGGCCGCGAGGTGGCCGGCCTTGAACCCGCCGCCGATCGGGTCGCGCAGGCCGTCGACCCGGGCGAAGTGCGGCGTCAGGCCGAAGCGGTCGACGGTCGGCACGAGTTCGTGGTGGAACCACATGCTCAGCAGGGACTGCGTACCGGTCCATGTCGCGATCGCGTCACGGGCGTCGGCGGCCAGCTCCACCGTCAGGAGCCCGATCCGGTACTCGTCGTGGAAGATCGTGTCCATCCGGGCGAACTCCTCCGCCGCCACGGTCCGGCCCAGCAGGGAGCCGTAGTAGTCGATGATCGGGCGGCGGAAGTCGCGCCGATGTTCGTCCTCGGTGACCGGCTGTCCGCCGGAGGAGGTCAGCGCCACATTGGTGGCCGCGACGACCAGGCCCAAGTCGTTGAGGAGGGTGCCGTTCCAGTCCCAGACGAGGTGCTTCACGTCGCACAGCGTAGTGGCGACGGGAGGCGCGGAGCGCTCGGCGTAACGCTCGTCACGGTGGGCGTACGGGGCTTCCGGGACGCGACTTTCGTCACTGCGCGTGACATCGAGAGGATGCGGCACCGCAGGATGGAGGGGCGGCGCGGCGCGGGCCGAAATATCCCTGCTTGCGAAATAATCGCACTCGCAGCGCCCACCTGCCGCATGCGCGATCTCGAGAATGGAGGGCATGTGTGCCGCGGGGGCATCTCTCGGGATCATCCATGTCGCGGGTGGGCGCTGGCTGCGTCGCCTCACCCGGGCGATCTATCAAGATCGCGATTTGTGCACGTCTTCACAAGCGCCTACTCTGTTACCGCGACGGCCCCCGATAGCACAGCCGATCGGCGTGCGTGTGGTGGGGTCCTGGGAAAGCAAGCCGAGTCGGCACGGAGTCACATGAGCCAGCAGCGTTCCGGCGGAGAAGCCGGACTGAGTACCCGTAACGGAGCGGGTCCGGACTTTCCGGATCTGCCGGACGCTACGGTCGCTCGGCTGCCGGAGTACCTGCGGTCTTTGCACCAAATGCTCGAGGCCGGCCAGGACACCACCTCCAGTGAGGGGCTGGCCGCGGCGGCCGGCGTGAACTCGGCCAAGCTGCGCAAAGATCTCTCCCACCTGGGTTCTTACGGCACCCGCGGCGTCGGCTACGACATCGCCCGCCTCGTCGAGCAGATCGAGCACGTCCTGGGGCTCACGATCCACCGGGGCGTCGCGCTGGTCGGTCTGGGCAACCTCGGGCACGCGCTCGCCGGGTACGCCGGATTCGCCAGCCGGGGCTTCGAGATAGTCGCCCTCTTCGACGCCGATCCCGCCCGCGTAGGTGAGATGGTCCACGGACTCGCCGTGCGGCACATCGACCAACTTGCCGTTACGGTGACTGAGGAGCGGATCGCGATCGGAGTGATCGCCACCCCGGCGCGGGCCGCTCAGAGCGTCGCGGACCAGCTTGTGGCGGCCGGAGTCACCAGCATCCTGAACTTCGCCCCGTGTGTGCTCTCGGTGCCGGAGGGCGTCGACGTGCGCAAGGTCGACCTCGCGGTCGAGCTGCAGATCCTGTCGTTCCACGAGCATCGCAAGGCCAACGGCAACGGACAGGCCAATGGCGTTGCGCGCGGATCCGCGGCCCGGCCTGGGGAGGTGGCAGCGTGAACCTGATCGTCGTCGGCGCGTCCCATCGCAGTGCGAGCGTGCCGCTGCTGGAGCGGCTGAGCGTACCGCCCGCCGAGCAGCACCGGCTGTTGCGCGGGCTCGTCGCCGGACCGCACGTCGCCGAGGTCGCCCTCGTCTCGACGTGCAACCGCGTCGAGGTGTACGCGGCCGTCCCCGCCTTCCACCCCGGGCTCAGCCAGGTCGTCGCCGCCCTGGCCGAGCAGTCCGGCGTGAGCGCGGACGAACTCGCCGGAAGTCTTTACGTCCACCACGGTGCGGACGCGGTCTCGCATGTCTATCGCGTCGCCGCCGGCCTGGACTCCATGGTCGTCGGCGAGGCCCAGATCCTCGGCCAGCTACGCGATTCATACGCCACCGCCACCGAAGCCGAGGCGGTCGGCCGGCTGTTGCACGAACTGCTTCAGCAGGCGCTGCGCGTCGGCAAGCGGGCGCACGCCGAGACCGGCATCGACCAGGCTCCGCGCAGCATGGTGACCGCGGCGCTGGCTCAGGCCGGCACGCTCACCGGCGCCCGGGCGCTCGTCATCGGGGCCGGGGCGATGGGTTCGCTCGCCGTTTCGGCGCTGACCCGGGCCTCGGTCGACAAGGTGACCGTGGTCAATCGCGGCCAGGAGCGCGCCGAGCGCCTCGCCGAGCTGTACGCCGTCGACGCGGCCCCGTTCGATCAGCTGCCGAGGCTGCTGGCCGAGGCCGACATCGTGGTGACCGCGACCGCCTCGATCGGGCACGTCCTGACGGCGTCCATGGTCGCCGAGGCGGACGCCACGCCGATCATCGTCGACCTCGCCGTGCCGCGCGACGTCGAACCGGCCGTGAAGCAGCTGCCCGGGGTGACCGTGATCGACATCGAGCACCTCGCCGAAGCCGGTGGGGCGCACGGGCACGCGGCGCACATCGTCGAGGAGGCCGAGGCGATCGTCGCCGCCGAGGTCGAGGCGTTCCTCACCTGGCTGCGCGGTTCGCAGGTGGCTCCGACGGTGGCCGCTCTCCGGGCGCGCGCCGACGAACTCGTCGAGGCCGAGATGAGCCGCCTGGCGCGGCGCTCCGACCTGACCGCCGAGCAGCGCGCCGAGGTCGCCCACGCGATGCACCGCATCGTCCAGCGCCTGCTGCACGAGCCGACCGTACGCGTCCGCCAGCTCGCTGCCGGTCCGGGCGGAGAGGCGTACCCGAAGCTGTTGCGGGACTTGTTCGGTCTGTCGGTGCCGGCGGGAAGCCTGGGCGAGCCGTCGGGCGCGCAGTTCGGCGAGACCGCGCCGACCGGCACCGCGATGCCCAAGGGGGAGAACGTCGCGGTGATCTTCGAGGCCGTACCGCCCGCGGACCCGCAGGAAGCGGGCCTGCCCGAGGCCGTCGAGCAAGAAGCCGGGCGGTGGCTGGGAGCCACGAGCCGGCAAGAGGATGGTGCGAAGTGAAGCTTCGTCTGGGGACCCGGGGTTCCGCCCTGGCGACGGCCCAGTCGCAGATGGTCGCCGACGCGGTGACCGCGGCGACCGGCCGGACCGTGGAACTCGTGGAGATCGTCACGCCGGGCGACCGGTCGGCGGCGCCGGTGCAGCGCCTCGGCGTCGGAGTGTTCGTCTCGGCGCTGCGGGACGCCTTGCAGGCCAAGGAGATCGACTTCGCCGTCCACTCCTACAAGGACCTGCCGACCGCGCCGGTGGACGACCTGATCATCGCGGCCGTCCCGGAGCGGGCGGACCCACGGGACGTCCTGGTCGCCCGGGACGGGCTGACCCTGGCCGAGCTCCCGCCCAGCTCGGTCGTCGGCACCGGAGCCCTGCGGCGGATCGCCCAGCTCCAGGCGCTCGGACTGGGCTTGCGGACGACCCCGATCCGGGGCAACGTGGATTCTCGGTTGCGACGTGTCGCGAGCGGTGAGCTGGACGCGATCGTGCTGGCCAAGGCCGGTCTCGATCGGCTCGGCCGGTCCGCCGAGGCGACCGAGGCGCTCGACCCGATGCTGATGCTGCCCGCTCCCGCTCAGGGCGCGCTGGCGGTGGAGTGCCGGGCCGACGACAACGACCTGGTGGCGGCGCTGAGCGCGCTCGACCACCCGGCCACGCGGGCGGCCGTCGCCGCCGAGCGTGGTCTGCTCGCCCAGCTCGAGGCCGGCTGCTCCGCGCCGATCGCGGGCCTGGCGGAGATAAGTGAAGACGAGATCTACCTGCGCGGCGCGGTCTTCAGCGAAGACGGCCGTCACGCCATCCGGCTGTCGCGCACGGGCACCATCGCCGACGCCGATCAGATCGGCCGGCTTCTCGCCGCGGACCTGCTCGCGGCGGGCGCAGATCGCCTCTTCTCCGTCGGCGGCGGCGTGCCGTCGGGGGATGGGGAGACGGATGAGAATGATGCTGTACCTGGGAGTGCACAATGACCCGCACCCGTAAACCGGCCGGCCACATCGCCTTCGTCGGAGCCGGACCGGGCGATCCCGGCCTGGTCACCCGCCGGGCCTACGACGCCTTGGCCGACGCCGACCACGTCGTCTACGACCGGGGCGTGCCCGACACGCTCCTCACCGCGCTGCGGGAGGTGGTCCCGGCCGAGGCCGAGTGGTCGCCCGCCGAGGGCGCGCCCGGCGACGTCGCGAAGGTGCTCCTCAACGAGGCCAAGTCCGGCCGCAACGCGGTCCACCTCGTCTCCGGCGACCCGTTCGGCCACGAGTCCGTGGTCCGCGAGGTCCAGGCGGTGGCCCGGACCGCCGTCCGCTTCGCCGTCGTCCCGGGGGTGAGCCAGGCCGCGGGCGTCGCGACCTACTCGGGCGTCCCGCTCGCCGGGGTGCGCACGACCGCGGACATCGAGGACATCGCCGAGGTCGACTTCCCGGCCCTCGCGGCGGGCCTGCGCCGTGGGTCGATCGCGCTCAGCGTCGACGCCGGCGATCTCGCGTCGGTACGCGACGGGCTGCTGGCCAGTGGCGTCGAGGGGTCGACGCCGGTCGCGATCACCGGCGACGGAACCGGTGAGACGCAGTACACGACGGTGTCGACCGTCGACAGCTTCGTCGCCGCCGCGCTCGGCTTCAGCGGCCGGGCGGTGCTCTCCGTCGGCTCCGGCGTCCAGCTGCGGGACAAGCTCGGCTGGTGGGAGAACCGCCCGCTCTACGGCTGGCGTGTCCTCGTACCGCGGACCAAGGAGCAGGCCGGCGCGATGAGCGAGCGGCTGCGGGCGTACGGGGCGATCCCGTGCGAGGTGCCGACCATCGCGGTCGAGCCGCCGCGTACGCCGGCGCAGATGGAACGCGCCATCAAGGGCCTGGTCGACGGCCGGTACGCCTGGACGATCTTCACCAGCGTGAACGCCGTCAAGGCGGTCTGGGAGAAGTTCGCCGAGCACGGGCTGGACGCGCGCCACTTCGGCGGCGTGAAGATCGCCTGCATCGGTGAGGCCACCGCGGAAGCGGTCCGGTCCTTCGGCATCCAGCCGGAGCTGATCCCCGGCACCGAGCAGACCTCCGAAGGCCTGCTCGCCGAGTTCGCCCCGCACGACGAGATGCTCGACCCGGTGGGCCGCATCCTGCTGCCGCGGGCCGACATCGCGACGGAGACCCTGGTCGCCGGGCTGACCGAGATGGGCTGGGAGGTCGACGACGTGACGGCGTACCGGACCGTCCGGGCCGCCCCGCCGCCGGAGGAGATCCGCAACGCCATCAAGCAGGGCGGGTTCGACGCGGTCCTGTTCACCTCGTCGTCGACCGTCCGGAACCTGGTCGGCATCGCGGGCAAGCCGCATCAGCGAACCGTCGTCGCGGTGATCGGGCCGAAGACGCACGACACGGCGATCGAGTTCGGTCTCCGGGTCGACGTCCAGCCCGAGCACGCCTCGGTGCCGGACCTCGTCGAGGCGCTCGCCTCGTACGCGGTCGAGCTGCGCGAGAAGCTCGCCACCATGCCGGCCAAGAGCCGTCGCGGTTCCAAGGTCCAGGGGCCGACGGCACTGCGCTTCCGCTGATCCTCGGAGGAGGAGATCATGGGCTTTCCGGAGATCCGGCCGCGCCGGCTGCGGACCACTCCCGCCATGCGGCGGCTGGTCAGTGAGACGCGGCTGCATCCGGCCGAGCTGATCTTGCCGATGTTCGTCAAGGAGGGCTTGACCGAACCTCGGCCGATCGCCTCGATGCCCGGGGTCGTGCAGCACTCCCGGGAGTCCCTGCGGAAGGCCGCCGCCGAGGCGGTCGAGGCGGGCGTCGGCGGCATCATGCTGTTCGGCATCCCGCAGGCCAAGGACGCCACCGGGTCGGGTGGGATCGACCCGGGCGGCATCCTCAACGTCGCCGTCCGCGACGTCGTCTCCGAGGTCGGCTCGTCGACGGTGGTCATGAGCGACCTGTGCCTCGACGAGTTCACCTCGCACGGGCACTGCGGCGTGCTGGCGGCGGACGGATCGGTCGACAACGACGCCACCCTGGACGCGTACGCGCAGATGGCGGTCGCGCAGGCGGCGGCGGGCGTACACGTGGTGGGGCCTTCGGGGATGATGGACGGCCAGGTCGGCGTGGTACGCCGGGCGCTGGACGAGGCCGGGTACGCCGACGTCGCGATCCTCGCGTACGCCGTCAAGTACGCGTCCGCGTTCTTCGGGCCGTTCCGCGACGCGGTGGAGTCGTCGCTCGAGGGCGATCGGCGTAGCTATCAGCAGGACCCGGCGAACCTGCGGGAGTCGCTGCGCGAGGTGGAGCTGGACGTCGCCGAGGGTGCCGACATGGTGATGGTGAAGCCGGCGTTGCCCTACCTCGACGTCGTGTCCGCCGTCCGGCAGCGCGTCGACGTGCCCGTGGCGGCCTATCAGGTCAGCGGCGAGTACGCCATGGTCGAGGCGGCCGCGGCGAACGGCTGGCTGGACCGGGACCGGGTCATGATGGAGACGCTGCACTCGATCAAGCGGGCCGGCGCCTCGATGATCCTGACCTACTGGGCCGTAGACGCCGCTCGCCGCGTTAGTTGAGCACTGGATCAGGGTTCCAGGTCGAATCTTGACCCAAGATTCGACACGGAACCCTGATCCGCCGCAGAATCCGGTGGCCGCCGCAGAATCCGGTGGTCGCCGCAGCGGCGGGGTGAGGCGGGTGACGGGTCAGGCGATGCCGAGGGCGACGGCCAGGTCGGGCACGTCGGCTTCGAATTCGAGCCAGTCGCGGTCCGCGCCGAAGCCCAGCTCGGCGTTGACCTTGAGCAGCGGTTCGTTGACCGCCGCGTTCCAGGTCTGCACCTGTCGCAGCGACGGCACCGCCGAGCGCAGCTCGAACAGCATCCGGGCCTTGATCGCCCGGCCGACGCCGTAGCCCCGGTGCTCCGGCACCACCACGGTGTCGTATTGATCGGCCCGCGTCGGACGCTGCTCGGGCACCACGACCTCGGTGAGCCCGGCGACCACGCCGGTGCTCTCGTGCACGGCCACGACGATGTAGGGGCGCAGCCCGCGCGCGTGGAGGCAGGACAGGCTCGCCCGCAACCGGTCCGGCTCGTAGGAGCTGGGCCGCAGGTCGAGATCGCCGAGATCGACGTCCTGCACCTCGGCCTTGGCCGTCGCGTACGCCTCGATCAGCTCGTCGGGCGGCGAGTCCGGGAAGAACCGGATGGAGTAGCCGGTGGCGACGCCGTTGGCCAGCTCGCCCAGGGCGTACCAGTCGACGGTGTCGAGGTCGAGCACGCTGCGCTGCTCGGTGAAGGCCTTGCGGAAGCCGAGGCCGGCGTAGAACTCGACGCCGGGCGTGCCCCCCGGCACCTCGACGCCGATCGCCTGGAAGCCCTCGGAATGGGCGCGGCTGACCACCGCGTGCAGAAGTGTCCGGCCGAGTCCCCGCTTGCGCATTTCGGGGTGCACGATGCACTCGACCACGCCGATGTCGCCGAGCAGCAGAATGCTCGCGAAGCCCAGCAGCGGGACGCCCCGGGCGAGATCGCCTTCCTCTTTCTCGGCGATCCAGGTGATCTTGCGCTCGCCCGGCATGGTGACCGAGAGATATTCACGCATCAGTACATCGCGCCACGGCGGATCATCGGGGAGGTCGACGCTCATCACGGCATTGAGCGTCTCTACCACGGTGGATATCTCGGTGGCCGTCGCGACTCGGGGATCCCACTCGCGAACCTTCACCTGTTCAGCTTGCACGCTGCAAGGTGCCTTGGGAAGGCCTAAGTTTTCTCCACAGTGCATGCTCGACTACTCAATGTCATGCCCGGCTCTTCTGGCCGTACGTGTTCGCAGCGTCGAAAACCTGCTGAACCTTGGCCGAGAGATCGGGGAACGTCTTTATCGCGGCGTTCCAATTCGCTGCTTGCGAGAGGTCCTTATTGGCCTCGCAAAGTTTCGTGGCGGCTGCCAATGCCGCATCGTCGATGTCGTTCGGATCGACGAGCCCATCACTGTCCGCATCCACGGCATACGCGCGCCACGCGGTCGGCATGAATTGCAGGGGTCCGACGGCGTGATCCCAAGCGCGGTCGTTGTCCAACGCGCCCGCGTCGGTGTCGGCGACCTTCGCGCGGCCCGCCTTGCCGTCCAGCGCCGGGCCGACGATCGGGGGCAGTACGCGCCCGTCCGGACCCAGCGTGGAGGCGCCCACCCGGCCGTGGTTCGTCTCGATCTTGCCGATCGCGGCGATCGTCGACCACCGCAGGTTGCAGCTCGGCTTCCGGCTCGTCAGCACGTACTCGGCGTACGCGTACGCGCGCAGTGCCACCGGCGGGATCTCCACCTTGACGGCCAGCTTGTCCGCCCACTCGGTGAGCCCGGAGTTCGGCGGCAGCGGCGAGGTCGTGGTGGTCGGGAAGGGGCTGAAGCTCGCCTCGCCGGTGCCGCTCGGCGCGGCCGAGGTGGGCGCGGTGGACGCCGAGCTTTCCTGCGCCACCGGTACGCCGCCGGTGGGGGCGAGCCAGACGGCCACCAGCACGACCCCGGTGACGATGGCGGTGACGAACAGGCCGCCCGCGACGAGCCGGCCCTGCGGCCGCCGGGCCGCCCCGATCGCCGTACGCCCACCGGCGGCGACCTTGCGCCCGGCCGCCGCGACCGCCGGCCGGAGCTTCGGCACGGACTGCTGGGCGGACTGTTGGGCGGACTCGTCGGCGACGTGCTTCCCGGCGTGCTTCCCGACCTGGTCCCCGGCCGGTTCCCCGGAGACGGGCGCGGCCGGAGGGGTCTCGGGTTCGCGGGTGGGTTCAGGGGTCGTCACGCCGTCGAGTATGGCCTATGCGGCCAGATCTGGCCGTTCGGCCCACATCCGGCCGCTCTGGTCCTCGTTTTGTGAGATGCACGCCGCCGCCATCCCACCGACGCGTCGCCTTCGCCTCCACCGCACTCGAACTGGGTAGGACCTTGGATGGATCAGTTGCCGTCCGTTCCGGCGATGGCGCGATGACCTCGGCGTCGGACAGCATGAACCGACTTCCAGGGGGGCGGAGGTTTTCGTGTCGGCAGATCGGCGTCTGCCCAGCGGTTTGGTGACCTTCCTGTTCACGGACATCGAAGGTTCCACCCGACTGGCTCAGATGCTCGGAAACGGCTATCGTCCGGTGCTCGCCGAGCACCGGCGATTGCTGCGGTCCGCTCTCCGGCAGGCCGACGGCGTCGAGCTGTTCACCGAGGGCGACTCCTACTTCTTCGTGTTCACCGATCCCGCGGCGGCCGTCCTGGCCTGTGCCGAGGGTCAGCGAGCGCTGGCGGCGTACGCCTGGCCGAGCGAGCAGGCCATGCCGCGCGTCCGGATGGGACTGCACACCGGCTTCGCCCAGGCCCATGCCGGGGAGTACGCGAGCGCCGAGGTGCATCGGGCGGCCCGCGTCGCCAATGCCGCCCACGGCGGGCAGATCTTGCTGTCGGAGGCGACCGCCACGCGTACGCGACAGCTGCCCGACCAGACCTGGCTGCTGGACCTCGGCTTGCACAAACTGCGTGGCTTCGACGGCCAGGAACGGCTGTTCCAGCTGGTAGCACCAGGACTGGCCCGGCATTTCCCGCGACTGCGGACCTCCGAGGCGCCCGCGCACAACCTGCCGTCGGCGATAACGCCGTTCGTCGGGCGGGCCGGGGAACGGGCCGAACTGTCCGATCTCGCCGCTCGCCAGCGGCTCGTGACGGTCGTCGGATCGGGTGGCGCCGGCAAGACCCGGCTCGCCGTCGAGGTCGCCGGTGACCTGGTCGGACAGTTCCCCGACGGGGTGTGGCTGCTCGACCTGGCCACCATCAGCGACCCGGGCCTGGTCGCCTTCACCCTGATGAACACGCTCGGGCTGCGCCCCGAACCGGGCAAGCCGGTGCTGGACACCCTCGTCGAGTACGCCGCCGGCCGCCGCATGCTGCTGGTGCTCGACACGTGCGAGGCGCAGCTCACCGGCGTACGCGCGGTCCTGGCTCAGCTGCTGACGGCGGGCCGGGGCGTGCACGTCCTCGCGACCAGCCGGGAGCCGCTGAGCGTACCGGGCGAGGTGGTGTGGCGGATTCCGCCGCTCGGCCTCGAACCCGGGCCGGGCGCCGAACGCGCCGACGCCGTCACGCTGCTCATCGAGCGCACGACCGCGGCGCGCGGCGGACGCGTACCGGCCGAGTCGGAGATCCGGTCGCTGGGCCGGGTCGCCACGCGCCTCGACGGCCTGCCCCTGGCGCTCGAACTGGCGGCGGCGCGGTTGCGTGTGCTGTCGGCGGGCGAGCTGGCCGACCGGCTGGAGAACGAACTGGACGGCAAGGCGCCCGATCCGCTGGGCGCGATCGACGGCACCGCGCTGGCGCTGGGCGAGCCGAGCGGCCGGCATGCGACGTTGCAGGCCACTGTGGAGTGGTCCTACCGAACGCTGCCGCCCGCCGCCGCCTCGCTGCTCCGGGGCCTGTCCGTCTTCGCCGGCCCGGTCGATCTCCAGACTGTGGAGTGGTGGGTGGACGGTGATCCGCTGGACACCTTGGCCACGTTGGTCGACAAGTCGTTGCTGCAGGTCGGCCGGGACACCGGCCGGTCGGAGTACCGGATGCTCGATCCGATCCGGGCGTTCGCGGCGCGCTGCCTGACCGCGGAGGGCGAGGAGCGGGCCGTTCGCGACCGCCACCTTCGCTGGGCGCTGCACCGGCTGGAGCGGGCGCAACAGGGCGCCGACGGGCGTCCCGTGACGCTGTCGATGTACTCCCTCGATCCGCTGGCCGGCGAACTGCGGGCGGCCCTGCGCTGGTGCGTCACCGGTGGCAGCGCCCGCCTCGGGCTGCGTATCGCGAGTGGACTGGACCAGTGGTGGCGTGAACGCGGGCTGGCGCGGGAAGGCCGGCTCTGGCATTTCCGGCTGTACTCCCGGCTCGCCGAGACGGGTGAGCATGTGCCCGACCGCGAACTGGCCCTCGTGTACTACTCGCATTCGATGCACGCCTGCGCCGACGGCGAGACCAGCGAGGAGATCCGGTTCGCCCAGCGCGCCGAGGTCGCCGCGCGCCGCAGCGGGGACGCCGGGACGGTCGCCCGGGTGCTGGCCGGTCAGCCCGGCCCGCTGGTCTCCCTGGGCAAGGCGACCGAGGCGGAGCAGCTCTGCCGGGACCTGCTGGCCTGGGCCGGGCCGCGCGAGGTCACCGCCGACGCCCTGTTCGCCATCTACAACCTCGCCGAACTGCTGTGGCTGCGCGAGGCGTACGCCGAAGCCGCGGAACTGCTCGCGACGGCCCGCCCAGTCGAGGCGCTGCGTCCGGCCGAACGTGGACGCCGCACTGTGGACCTACTCCTGGGCATGGCGGCGTTGGGCCGCCGGGACCTGGTCGCGGCGCACGATCACCTGTCCATCGCCCTGCGATCCCGGATGTCCTACGGCTTCCATTCGCGGGCCTGCGTGGCGGTGAGCGCGATGGCGGCGCGGTGCGTACTCGGTGGTGAGAATGAGATCGCCGCGACCCTCTTCGGAGCCGCAGCTTCCGCGAAGGCCCGGTTGTGCCGCGGACCGGGGATCTTCGGCGCCTATTGGACCACGCAGCAGGCGGCCTGCCGGGCGGCCCTGGGCGACGCGGCGTTCGACGCGGCCTGGGCGCGCGGTTTCACGATGAGCCTGGAGGACGCGTCCTCGCTGGCGCTGGACATCGAGGCGCCAGCATGAGGACGACGGCCAGCAGCAGCAGGGTGTTGCGCGGCACGTGTACGCCGCCGACGTTGGCCTCCGTGTACGCCGCGGAGAC